>NZ_JBKFGG010000016.1:0-231799 GCF_056171975.1 Paenibacillus terrisolis
ATAATTGTTATTGTACGACACGAGTATAAAGGCCAATATTCTAATAAATCTCAACGAAAAAACAAGATCACACCTATACTCTAATCAACCGGATCACTGACGAGGAAACCGGAAAAAGATATAATAGAGACAAGAAGAAGCTTCTCGAAGGAAGAAGGTAAGGCTCATGGTCTCTATGCAGCTTGAAGTACCGCTTGGTTCGCAGCTCCCCTTGATCGACGCCCACATTCACCTGGATTTGTACGACGAGGTGACAAGGGAGCGCTTGCTGCAGGAATTGCCGGCTTGTGGAATTGAATCCGTGATCGCCGTCTCCATGAACCTTTCGTCCAGCCAAATCAACCTTGCGCTGGCAAAACGGCATCCGCAGCTTGTCCATCCTGCCTTCGGTTATCATCCCGAACAGCCCGTTCCGCCCGAGACGGAAAGAAACCGGCTGCTGAAATGGATGAGAGAGCACGCCGAAAACATGATTGCGGTTGGAGAAATCGGGCTTCCCTATTATTTGCGAAAAGCAGCAGCCGAACGGGAAGAAGCATTCGATCTGGAGCCTTATCTCCTTTTGCTGGAGAATCTCCTCCAAACGGCTAAAAGTTTGAAGAAACCTGTGGTCCTTCACGCCGTATACGAGGATGCCGATATTGTCTGCGACTTATTGGAGCGCCATCATATTACCGACGCCCATTTTCATTGGTTCAAAGGCTCCGATCAAACGGTTCGGCGCATGGCGGATCACGGATACTACATCTCTTTTACGCCGGATATTTTATATGAGCATGAAATTCAGAATCTCGCGCGGATGTATCCCGCGGATCGGGTGATGGCCGAGACCGACGGACCATGGCCTTTCGATGGACCATTTTGTGGTCAAATTACCCATTCCCGTATGGTTAGAAACGTCAGCGCGGCATGGGGAGACCTTCACGGCATTTCTACTGAAAAAGCCGTCTCCATGTTGTATTCGAACACCTGCCGTTTTTACGGACTATAGACAAAAAAAGAGAGCGCTAGCATTTCACTTTCGCCCCCTCTCATTATTCAATTTAAATCAAAACCCCGCCGCTTCAGAAACTCCCGCATATGAAGCCGGGACGGCTGGGTCAATTTTTCCCCCATCAATTCGGACCAAGGAGTATCTTTAACCCCGCCGGTTCGTTCCCTTAAATATTTCACCATGCGCTCATCGTAGCGCTCAATCGGTTGTTTCGTTTGGGAGTTATCGTAGGAATCCCAATGCAGCACGGCTTCCACCGGCAGTCTAGGACGTTGCCCCGGCTCTTGATCCGGGTAATCCGGGTAGCCCACGCACATGCCAAACGCCGGATATACCCACTTCGGCAAGCCGAGCAGATCGGCAACCTCTTCGCTCCGATTGCGAATCCCGCCGATATATACGATGCCAAGCCCCTGAGACTCGGCGGCAATCGCCGCATTTTGCGCCGCAAGCGCCGCGTCCACCGTCGCAATGATAAAATTCTCCGTCGTTCCCTCGTAAGATATAGCTTGCGGACGGTAGCGTTCCGCCGCATCCTTGATCCGGGACAAATCGCCGCACCATACTAAAAATACGGGGCATTGTTCCACATAAGCCTGGTTGCCGCATAGCTCAGCCAGCTTTTTTTTACGTTCGGGATCGATCACAGCAACGACGCTATAGGCTTGCATATTGCTGGAGGTGGAAGCCATCTGCCCCGCCGCTATGATCGCTTCTACCTGCTCGCGGCCCACCGGTTCCCCGGTAAATTTCCGGATGGAACGGTGAGACATGAGCAAAGACATGGTCTCGTTCATGAAATGTCACTCCCGCATTAAAATCTCTAGTCTTGTTTCTGGATTATTCTTTCCAGCGCACAGTTTCATTATGGGACATTTCATGACAAGTTGGCAAGGAAAACCAGTGCTTCTGTCGGCTATTGGCGCTCGGCTAAATTGCCATTTCCTTGGTTATTCTGAACCATGCCGAATGAATCTAATCCTTTAAACAACATATAAAAAGCCATAAACCAAACGATAAATGCGGACGCCTGGTTGATTCTTTTCAATACGGCTCCGCTCCGGTCAATGCTGCCGATGGTTCTTCCCGCCATCGCCAATCCGAAAAACCAAAACCACGACACCAGAATCGTAGCGGCCATGAACGCCCATTTGGCGTTTCCCGCATAGCTAAGCGAACTGGCTCCGATCACGCCAACCGTATCCAAAATGGCATGAGGGTTCAAAAACGTAACGGAAAGCGCAAATAGAACCTGCTTTTGGGCGGACATTCCGGATTCGGCGTTATCGCCATCGACCGCTTGCGGGCGGCTGCGAAAGATCGTCCATCCCATATAAATCATAAAACATGCGCCCAATACGAAAAACACCGTTTTGAGCCATGCCAAAGAAAAGACCACAAGCGAAACGCCCAGCACGGCAAGCGTAATCAATACCGTATCTCCAAACGCCGCGGCGAGGACGGCCGGCAAAAAGCCGAAAAGCGTTCTTTTCGCGGCCCCTTGATTGAAAATAAACACATTCTGAGCACCCAGCGGCAATATTAAGCCAAGCGCCAGCACAAACCCGTGAATGGCGGCGGTAAGCATGATGATTCCTCCTAAAAGTTTTGTGAGCGTTGCTTCTCCGAATGGGCTTCGAACAAAACTTGCTTCGAAAGTTGAATTAAAGAGGCTCAACTAAGAAATCAGGGCTTGACGGGGCTGATCGAAGAGGAAGCGTCTTCCTTTTTCGGCTAACGAACTGTAGGGCTCTTATTTATCTTAAAAGACAGAGTTTCATGTTCTAACGGACCCAGGAATCCTTATTCATCCCAAAACAGCACCAAATGCGTGCTTTCAGGTCAAATAAGGGCTGTGGGGTCCGTTACATTTCTCAAGCGCTTGATTTCGCCAGAATAACGGTATTTCAATTCGTTAGAAGGTTGACGTTCGCTGCATCTTCTTGTTAAGCACCGTTTTCGGTATGGAACGGCTGCCCCTGTACAAATTCAATCTTTATTCAACTTAAAAAGTTAAATCTTCGTACAGAACTTGCTTTGGAAGCATTCCGGAAGTTCTGTGAGTAGGTTTCATTGTAACCGCGATTCGCCAAATTGGCTCCATCCATTTGGATGGATGTTGAACCAACCAAACTGTATAATGAAAGACAATCAACCAAATCCCGGGAGGATTGTTATGGATAACATCTTTTGGCAGCCCAATCGCACCTCTCCGCTTCCGCTGCATCAGCAAATAACGGAGTATCTTCGCGATAAAATCGCCGGCGGTGAATGGCCCGTAGGCACACGAATTCCTTCGCAGCGCTCCCTTGCGGCCAGCTTTGGCGTGAACCGCAGCACCGTCGTCGACGCGCTGGACGAGCTTACCGCGGCCGGGATGATCGAAGGCAGCAAAGGCGGGGGCACCAGGGTCGTCAATCAGACCTGGGGCGTCCTTGCCTCCACGCCACCTCCGGATTGGAGCGCCTATGTTAGCTCCGGCATTCACCAGCCCAATCTGCCGGCCGTGCAAGAGATCAACAGAGCCGAATTCCGACCCGGCATCATTCGACTCGGAACGGGTGAGATATCGCCCGAGCTGCTGCCGCAGGCAGAAATGGGCGAGCTGCTGCGTCGCATGGCCGACAATGTGCCCAGTCTGGGCTACGGAGAACCAAACGGCGACCTAAGGCTGAGAGAGCTACTCTCCGCGCGAATGGAATCCCTGGGAATCGCCGCTTCCCCCTCCTCCATCCTCGTCGTTTCCGGCGCGCTTCAAGCGCTGCAGTTGATCTCGGTCGGGCTGCTGCAGCGGGGCTCCACCGTACTGCTTGAGCGCCCGTCATATTTATACTCGATTCCCGTCTTCCAATCGGCCGGAATGAAGCTCAGAGGGATTCCGATGGACGAAGCAGGACTACGGGCCGATCTTGTAGGCGCATATGCCAAACAGTACGCGGGAGCGCTTCTGTACACCATTCCTACATTTCATAATCCCACGGGCACCGTGATGAGCGAAGCTCGGCGCGAAGCGCTGCTGGAGGCCTACGAGGGCGCCAGACTGCCGGTCGTCGAAGACGATGTTTACCGCGACTTGTGGCTGGACGCTCCGCCACCTCTGCCGCTTAAAACACGGGATTCCAGCGGCAGCGTGTTGTATGTCGGCAGCCTGTCCAAAACGCTTAGCCCCGGGCTCCGCATCGGCTGGATCGCAGGGCCTCAGCCCGTCATTGAAAGGCTCGCCGACATCAAAATGCAAAGCGATTACGGCTCCAGTGCCTTATCGCAACAGGCTGCCGCGGAATGGCTCGACAGCGGCCTTTACGACAAGCATTTGGAATCCTTGCGCGTGCAGCTGCGATTAAGGCGGCAAACGGCTCTGGATGCGCTGCAGGCTCATTTTGCCGGGCTCGCAAGCTGGTCCGCCCCGCAAGGAGGATTTTACATCTGGCTGAAGCTCAATAAAGCTCCCACTCCAAGAGGACTGTTCGATGCCGCGCTGAAAGAAGGAATCCTGGTCAATCCGGGACACTTGTACGACCGAGAAGCCAATGACCGCCTGCGTCTATCGTACGCCTACGCAACCATCGACGAGCTTAAAGAAGGAATCGCCCGGCTGGCCGCCGTCGTCAAATCTTTGGCGGAATAGGCCATAAATTGGGCTTATCTCCCGCTGCATCCGTCTTACGGCTCTCAAAATTTTAGGAGCCTCGTTTAACGCAAAACAATTTACAATTAATTCTAATAGTGATATCATAAAAATATCAAATAAATATTGCTTTTAAGGAGTGTTCCGGTATGTTTAAAGAAAAAGAATTATCGTATCTGAACGGGTTTGTCGCATTTTTGTTTATGCTGGTTTTCGTGGGGGGAGGTATATATCTCATTACGCTTGTAGACGCTCTTCCGCTTACAATTGGGATCGTTGCGTGCGTCATTGGGTTTCTCATTCTTACGGGCCTGACGATTGTACAGCCGAATCAAGCCTCGGTCGTCACCTTCTTCGGACGGTACCTTGGCGTAATTCGCAAAAGCGGCTTTTATCTCGCCGTTCCTTTTTCGAACCGAAAAAAAGTTTCGCTGCGCGTCCGCAACTTCAACAGCGCCAAGCTAAAGGTTAATGACGTGAACGGTAATCCGATCGAAATCGCCACCGTTGTGGTGTTTGCGGTCATCGACTCGGCCAAGGCCCTCTTCGAAGTCGACGAATATGAGACATTCGTTGAGATTCAAAGCGAAACCGCGCTGCGCCATGTGGCAAGCAAGTACGCTTACGACCAGCCGGACAACAGCGGGTTCTCGCTGCGCAGCAACACGGAAGAAATCGCCCTTGAACTGACGGAAGAGCTGCAAAAACGCCTTGCCATCGCCGGTGTCAAAGTAATCGAGTCACGCTTGACCCATTTGGCGTACTCCACGGAAATCGCCAGCGCGATGCTGCAGCGCCAACAAGCCGAAGCAATCATTGCTGCCCGCGAAAAAATCGTCGACGGCGCCGTAACGATGGTGCAAATGGCGATTGACCGCCTGCAAAAGGATCAAGTCGTCGAGCTTGACGATGAGCGCAAAGCCGCCATGATCAACAATCTCCTCGTCGCCGTCGTATCCGACCGTTCCGCCCAGCCGGTCATTAACGCCAGCACGCTGTACTAATAAGGAACGCCATTCACGATGGCCAGCAAGAAAAGCTTTCCTCTTCGTCTTGACCCGGATCTTTATAAAGCTTTGGAACGCTGGGCAGCGGACGAATTCCGAAGTGTGAATGGTCATATTGAATACCTGCTGCGCGAGGCGCTGCGCAAAGAAGGCCGCTTGCCTTCAGTACGGGGGCCTGGCAGGGAGGAGGAAAAGCATGACACCGACTAAAAAGACCGAGAAACATTGGTGGGTGCCTAAAAAGACGCTCCTGCTACAGGATTATGCGAATCATTGCGGGGGAACTTACGTACCTGCTGTTTTTCATGGCTGGAAGTACACCGATCAGCATGTTCGCGTTGAGTTGGGGCATGACATGGGGACATGTTACGTTACGGTCACGGCTGCCGATTCCGGTTCCGGCAGCCAGGCGCTTGTGATCGGCATCAAATATATCTATCGTCCCCGCCGCAAGCTGGAATTCGAGCTATTTTCGGCAACGCGGCCCATTTTCGGTTTGTTCCGGCGCAATCTGCGGCAAGTAACGCTGCCTCATTCCGCCATGAATAAACGGTTTCGGGCCAAAGCTTCCCAGCCCAGCCTGCTGCGGACCATTCTCAAATTGGAAGGGCTTCCGGAGGCGCTGGATCAGCATCACGGGGTTTATGTCAACGTTCGTCTCAAAGAACTCAGAGCAACTTTGAGTTTAAAAGAAATCAGCAAAAAGCCGGATGTGCAATCTCTGATATCCAACATGGAATTGATGAAGCTTTTCATCAAAGCGCTTCAGGAACAAGGCATCATCTACGAGCTTGCGCAGCCCGCCATCTCCAAAACGGGGGCATCGGCAAGAAAACACGGCAAAGCCAGATAATTCGCTTATAGCAAAAAGCCCTCGGCGAGACGCGTTAAGCGACTCAGGTCCGAAGGCTTTTCTTTTTTTTCATATATGGTTTTACAAGGGTCCGATTACAATTTTACCCGCTGCAAGCGAAGCGCGTTCAGGACGACGGATACCGAGCTTAGCGCCATAGCGGCCCCGGCCAGCCAAGGAGCCAGGAAGCCCGCCGCTGCAACCGGAATGCCGACGGTATTGTAGGCGAGCGCCCAGAACAGATTCTGCCGGATGTTCCCCATCGTGCGTTTGCTCATCAATACCGCGTCCGCGACGCCGTTCAGGTCGCCGCGCATCAAGGTCACGTCCGCGGCTTCCATCGCCACGTCCGTCCCCGTGCCGATCGCGATGCCGACGTCGGCAACGGCCAGCGCCGGCGCATCATTGATGCCGTCTCCGACCATCGCAACCTTGCGCCCGCTTTCCTGCAGCTTCTTCACTTCCGCGGCTTTGCCTTCCGGCAGCACTTCCGCCAGCACCTCGTCGATGCCGACTTCAGCGGCGATCGCTTTGGCGGTCCGTTCGTTGTCGCCGGTGATCATCACGACGCGGAGTCCCAGCGCTTTAAGCCGAGCAACCGCATCCCGGGACGTGTCCTTGACCGTATCGCTGACTGCGATCATTCCGGCGAAAATACCGTCCAGCGCCACCAGCAGTACGGTCTGGCCGGCAGCCTCCAACGCCGCCATCTCGGCGAGAGCGGCGGACGCGTCCACCGCCTCGCGCGCCATCAGGCGCCGCGTGCCGGCGAGCACCCGGCGACCCTCCACGGTCGCCGCAATGCCATGCCCCGGCACCGCCTCGAAGGCGGAGGCCTCGGGCAGGTCCAGGCCGCGTGCCCGCGCCCCGGCAACGACCGCATCCGCAAGCGGATGCTCGGAGCCGCGTTCGGCCGCGCCCGTCAGCCGGAGCAGTTCGAGGTCATTCACGCCTGTGGCGGGAATGACGCTGCGCAGCTCCGGCTGCCCGCGGGTGATCGTGCCGGTCTTATCCAGCACGATCGTGTCCAGCCCTTGGGCGGCTTCCAGGTGCTCGCCGCCCTTAAACAGGATGCCGTATTCCGCGGCGCGCCCGGAACCGGCCATGATCGAGGTCGGCGTCGCCAGACCCAACGCGCAAGGGCATGCGATGACCAGCACCGCGATCGCTTTTTCAAGCGCTTCGGCGAAGCTTCCCGGATCGACCAGGAAGAACCAGACAAGAAACGTCACAACGGCGATCCCTACGACAATCGGAACGAAAATGCCGGAGATGACGTCCGCGACCCGCTGGATCGGCGCTTTGGAGCCCTGCGCTTCTTCCACGACGCGGATAATTTGCGCCAGCGCCGTCTCCTGCCCCACCTTGGAGGCCCGGATGCGCAGTACCCCGTGCTTGTTCACGGTTGCGCCGATCACCGGGTCGCCTTCCTTTTTCTCCACGGGAATGCTCTCACCGGTCAGCATCGACTCGTCTACGGACGAGGCCCCGCCAACTACTTCGCCGTCAACCGGAATCTTCTCGCCGGGTTTAACGATAAGAAGGTCTCCCGGTACGACCGATTCAATCGGTACGACTGTCTCCACGCCATCTTCGAGAACCAGCGCCGTTTTCGCCTGCAGACCCATCAGCGTTTTGATCGCCTGCGAAGAGCGCCCTTTGGCCAGCGCTTCAAACCATTTGCCCAGCAGGATCAGCGTGATCAGGATCGAGCTTGTTTCATAATACAGCTGGGGGGTATGCCCATGCGGCATTGACAAGGAATCAAGGCTCAAATATAGGCTGTAAAAATACGCCGCCGACGTCCCAAGCGCCACCAGCACATCCATATTGGCGCTGCGGTTCCGCAGGGCTTTGTACGCCCCGACGTAAAAACCGCCGCCGATGATAAACTGAACCGGTGTCGCCAGCACGAGCTGGAACCATGGGTTCATGAACAGCTCCGGCGTCCAGATCCATGACGTAAACGAGAAATGCCCCGCCATGGCCCACAGCAGCGGCAACGACAGTACCGCCGATATGATCAGCTTGTTTCTTTGCTTAACGATTTCCCGCGCGCGGATGTCCTCCGATTCTTCTTCCGACGGTTTGGGAATCGCCCCGTAACCAAGCTGGCTTACTTTATTTAAAATCTGCTCGAGCGACACTTGACCCGGGTCGTACGTTACCTGCGCCGTTTCCAGCGCCAGGTTCACGTTTGCCTGCGCCATGCCGGGGAGGCGGTTAAGCCCTTTTTCGATCCGGTTTGCGCATGCCGCGCAGGTCATCCCGGTAATCTGCAGTGTCATCTGATCGCTTGGAGCCGATAGTGCTTTTTCCATGGTAAAACCTCCAGTCACGCATTAATACCCCTTAGGGGTATATTCGAGACGGCAGAAAACGGCGTTTCTGCACGGCCTATTAAACGACGTCATACCCTTGGTCTTCGATCGCTTCTTTGATTTGTTCCACCGTCAGTTTGCCTTCGTCATAAGTAACGTCCACTTTCTTGGCGGCAAGATCCACTTTGCCCGTGGCGCCCAGTTTGGATACGGCTCCTTCTACGGATTTCACGCAGTGATCGCAGGACATGCCTTCTACGTTTAAAGTAATATTTGTCATTTTTTTCTCCTCCTAAAAATAGTTGATTTGAGATGGTTATTTCATCAATTTATTAACGGTAACGAGCAGTTCGTCGAGGACTTCCGTCTCGCCCGCTTGAATCCTTTCGACAACGCAGCTTCGCATATGCCCTTCCAGCAGCAGCCTTCCCACGCTGTTCAGCGCGGATTGAGCGGCGGCAATCTGGTTCAGCACATCGTCGCAATAAGTATCCTTCTCGATCAAGCCTTTGATCCCGCGAATTTGTCCTTCGATCCGGTTCAAGCGGCTGATCAGATTATTTTTCGTCGCTTCCGAATGGTGGCTGTGCCTTTCCTGCTTCGCGCTTTGGACATCGGCACCGTTGTCGCCGCTATTATCATGGCCCGCATAGCCAATCCCGCCGCTTTCGCTGCTGCCGCCAAACGTCAACTCATGACTGGTTTTATGATCATGTACCTGCTCCGGCATCCTTATCACTCCTTCCCGGAAGGTATATCGCCTTCCTGATGAATTTATTATAATATACCCCTATAGGGTATGTAAAGAGAATCTTTCTCACTTTAGTATTCAGCGCCGATCATCGGTGGAGAATTGCCGAAACGGACCGGGTGGATCCGGCTTAGATCGGGCTTGACCGGGTCGCTGCGTACTAACGAATCTGAGAGACGCTATTTCGCGTTTATTCGCAAGTTTCAAACTCTAACGGACTCAGGAATCGTTATTGGGCCAGTTTGCATCAGACGGAGGCATTTTTATGCCAAATAAGGTCATCTCGATTCGTTACATTTCTATTATCCGCATTTTGGGCAAAATAACGCATATAGGATTCGTTAGAATGTTTTTCGTGCAATGTAGCCGAGCAGTTCGCTCTACAGCATTCAGTTCAACAGCATTCAGTTCAACAGCATTGGATTCTGTAGCATTGGATTCTGTAGCATTGGATTCTATAGCATTGGATTCTATAGCATTGGATTCTATAGCATTGGGTTCTATAGCATTGGATTCTATAGCATTGGATTCTATAGCATTGGGTTCTATAGCATTGGGTTCTATAGCATGCGGTTCTATAGCATTGGGTTCTATAGCATGCGGTTCTACGGCATTCGGTCATACACAGTATTCAGCTCTTCTGCATTTTAATCTTCTGCATTCAGCTCTTCTCCATTCAGCTCTTCTGCATTTGGCTCTTCTGCATTCAGCTCTTCAGCATTTGGCTCTTTTGCATTTAGTTTTCCCGCCTCCCTTCCCCTATCATCGCGTCATCATTCGAACCTCCCGCACTTTATCTTCTAACCTTTATTTCCATCCCCCATCTCCATACCCCACTTCCATAATTCATTTCCATTTACCGTCCCCACACTCCATCCCATGCGCCACAAGCTCCGTGCCGGTGCATGCCGCTCAGCCGGCAGCGCAAAAACCCGCCGCCACTTTCGTGACGACGGGTTTTGCCGAACTCCGGCCCACAATATGCCGGCCGCTATTTATTTGAGCTGATATCCCCAGATCATGGTAAACAATGTCCCGAACACCGTAATCAACCCGACGAACAGCGCATAGGCCAGATTGGTGTACAAAGCGGTTTTCGTGCCGCCTTCGCCGATGTGCATGAACAAAAACAGCTGCAGCGACATCTGAACCACCGCGCAAAGGATCAGAATGACCAGTCCCGCGGTCAGAGACAAGTCAAAGAAAATGACGGACAATGCGACAACCGACAAAATCAGGGAAAATACATATCCCATGACGTGCTGTACAGGGAACAGTTTTTTCATGTCACATCAGTCCTTTCAAATAAACAAAGCTGAAGATGAAAATCCAGACAACGTCGAGGAAGTGCCAATACAGCGAGAAAATGAACGACTTGTTGGCCGTGGCCGCCGTAAAGCCCTCGCGTTTGATTTGGATCGCCACGCCGCTGCCCCACAGGAGGCCCATCGTTACGTGCGCTCCGTGCGTACCGAGCAGAACGAACAAGCTGGACAGGAACGCGCTCGTTTGAATTGTGGCGTCTTCGCCCACATAAGTCACGAACTCGCTGATTTCCACGCCCAGGAACACGAGGCCAAAGGCCAAGGTGATCAGGAAAAACACCACAAACGGTTTGCGCAGGCCCAGCCGCATGGCATGGATCGCCAGCCCGCAGGTGAAGCTGCTCGTCAGGAGCACAAAGGTCTCGATCAGCACCGGTCCGATTTCAAAAATCTCGTGTCCGTCAGGACCGCTGCCCGTTCGATTCCACAGCGTCAGGTATACCGCGAACAACGTGGAGAACAGGACGATTTCCGCGCCCAGGAAAAGCCAGAATCCGAAAATCTTATTGCTGTTTTCTTCCGTGCTGTATTCAAGCGGCAGCGTATGATCTATTTTCATGCGTGTTCACCCCGCAATTTCGTATCCGAATTCATCCGGCTCGCCAAGGCGTTTTCGGTTTTGATGATTTCGCTCACCGGAATATGATGTCCGTGGTCGCGTTCAAACGAACGCACCGCCAGCATGATAATCACGCCGAGACCGGCCACAATCGCCGGAATCCACCAACTGAACACCATGAAAAATCCAAAGAAGAAGAAGATTCCGCCCAGAATAACCGGCTGCCCGCTGTTGTTCGGCATATGGATCTCTTCGTATTTCCCCTCAAAAATCGGTTCTCCGCCTTTCTTGGCCTCCCAAAACGGATCCAGTCCGCTGACTTTAGGAGTGATAGCGAAGTTGTATTCCGGCACCGGACTATGCGTGCTCCATTCCAGGGTACGCGCGTTCCAAGGGTCGCCGGTCGTATCTCTTTCCGCATAGCGGAAGCTCCAATAGATGTTGTAAACCAGGTAGATGAAGCCTACGGCCAGACCTACCGCGCCGATCGAAGCGATCAGGTTAAGCGGTCCGAATCCCGTGTCCGCGGAGTAGGTATACATCCGGCGTGTCATGCCTTTCAGTCCCAGGAAGAACAGCGGCATAAAGGTCACGTTGAAGCTGATCGCAATGATCCAGAAGGCGATTTTGCCCTGTTTGTCGTTCAGCCTGAATCCGAACAGTTTCGGGAACCAGTAGTAGAAGCCGGCAATTACGGCAAATACGGTACCCGGAATCAGCACGTAGTGGAAGTGAGCGACCAGGAACATCGTGTTGTGGTACTGGTAATCGGCGCTGGCCATGGCCAGCATGACGCCGGTCACGCCGCCGATCGTAAAGATCGGAATAAAGGCAAGCGAATACAGCATCGGCGTCGTAAATTCGATCCTGCCCTTTTGCAGCGTAAACAGCCAGTTGAAGATCTTAACCCCGGTAGGCACCGCGATCAGCATAGTCGTAATCGAGAATACTCCGTTTACCATCACGCCATGACCCATCGTATAGAAGTGATGCGCCCATACGAGGAAAGACAGCAGCGAAATGACGACCATACTGTAAACCATCGACCGGTAGCCGTACAGGTTTTTGCGCGAGAAAGTCGCAATGATTTCACTGTAAATCCCGAAGGCCGGCAGAATAACGATATATACCTCCGGATGGCCCCAAACCCAAAATAGGTTGGCCCAAAGCATATCCATCCCACCGTTCGCCATCGTAAAGAACTGTGTGCCGAACAGCCGGTCGAACATCATCAGCGCCAGTGCGATCGTGAGCGCCGGGAAGGCAAACAAAATGATGACGCAGGTAATGAGCACGGACCAGGTAAACATCGGCATCTTCATCAGCGTCATGCCTTTCGCCCGCATCTTGAGGATGGTGACGATGAAGTTCACGCCGGTCATCAGCGTACCGATCCCGGCGATTTGCAGCGCGATCGTGTAATAATTGTTCCCTACCGTCGGGCTGAACTCGATGCTAGCCAGCGGGAAATACGCCGTCCAGCCCGCGTCCGGAGAACCCCCGATGACGAAGGAAATGTTGAACAGCATCGCTCCGGCGAAAAACAGCCAGAAACTGACGGCGTTCAGCCTCGGAAACGCCACGTCACGGGCACCGATCTGCAGCGGAATGACCACGTTCATAAGCCCGATGATAAACGGCATCGCCATGAACAGGATCATGATGACCCCGTGCGTCGTAAAGATTTCGTTATAGTGCTGCGCGTCGAGCAATCCGTTCTCCGGTATTGCCAGTTGAGCCCGCATCAGCAGCGCATCCACGCCGCCGCGGAACAGCATCAGCAGCGCGGAAATGATATACATAATACCGATTCGCTTATGGTCAACGGTCGTTAACCATTCGCGCCACAGGTAGCCCCATTTTTTAAAATAGGTAAGTCCGATGAGAATCGCCAAGGATACGACCACGATGCTGACCATCGCGCCATAGATCATCGGTTCTCCAGTGACGAAAAATTCGTCCCATTTCATGTCAAGCTGCTCCCTTCTTTATTCCTAAGGTTACGATTGGTTTGTTATTTGCCGTCTTCGGAACTCATGTCCATTTGCGAATGGTCCATGCCTTCCATATCATCCCCGCCGGATGAGCCGTCAGCTTCCGTTCCGCCGTGGTTATGCCCGGCATTTTCTCCTTCCGGAGCGGGTCTGAAGTCAAGATGCGTCGAGGTGTAGGTTTTGCGGCCGACGAATTCGGTGTTCAGCAGCTTGTCGAATTCCTCTTCCGTAAGTTTAGGCGCCGAGCCTTTCACGTCTTTCACCCAATCGTCGTAATCTTTCTGTTTCATAGAGAGAACCTCAAACTCCATCTGAGCGAAGCCTTTGCCGGAAAAGTTCGAGTTCTTGCCCAAGAATTGGCCTTCATTCTCGGCAACAAGATGAAGCGTGTTCACCATGTCGCTCATTGCGTATTTCTGTCCGCCCAGCTGCGGCACCCAGAAGCTCGTAATCGGTCCAAACGAGTACAAACGGAATTCAATCGGCCTATTCACGGGAATGTTAACGTAGTTAACCGTCTCGATTCCCTCCTCCGGATAACTGAAATGCCATTTCCAGTTGGAAGAAGATGCGTAAATGACCAGCGGTTTCTGATTTTCATAGCCATCCGGCACTTTTTCTACCGCGTAGGTGCTTCGAACGGTAACGACGGACAGGACCGCCACGATAATGACCGGAATAATC
The DNA here is from genome assembly GCF_056171975.1 of Paenibacillus terrisolis. NCBI lineage: Bacteria > Bacillati > Bacillota > Bacilli > Caryophanales > Paenibacillaceae > Paenibacillus > Paenibacillus terrisolis. The sequence goes on from NZ_JBKFGG010000016.1 coordinate 14,117, forward strand.
ATCCAGGTGAATTCCAGCCATTTGCTGCCCTCGATATGAGGCGGTTCGTAATCCGGAGCCGCTTTGGAAGCGCGGTACTTCGTCAGCATGTAAATGTACAAAACGTAAACAACCAATAGGATAAACGCCATTACCAGGATAGAGAAAATAATGACGTTAGATTGGGTCTTGGCCACCGGACCTTGCGGATTCAATACGGTCAGCGAATTACAGCCGGTCAAGAGGACAAGAAGTGCTGAAAATAGTGCTAGCAGCAACCCTTTCCTTTTCATAGGATACCGATACCCCTTTCTCAATTGTGAACATCATCCGGTACAAGCCGCGGATGAATTCGTTTTCCAGTTAAGAATTATGTTAGGTAAGCCTTCATCGAATAACAATTCATAGACAATGTAATTTATGTAAATATTTACTAATTGATGATGTGATAATTGTCCTATTCGGCATGCAATATGGTCAAAATAAGCCGTTTAAGTCGGAATAACGGCAAATAACGCGATTTTGATAAATGTTCACAAAAGCTTTCGCGACATGATAGTTCGCAAAATCGTCATATTTAATCCTCTTTTTTGTGATTAAATTCACTTTTTAATGTATGTTTTCATTCATTTTTAATAATTCACGATTTCGTCATATTTCACATGATTTGTACATTTATCTTCCGAATAGTCATGTTCATAAAACAATAATCATTGTAAAATGAGATCGATTATCAATAAATGGCGGATGCGCAAAAGGTGGGATCAACATGAATCGGCGTTTGCCCAAATGGCCTAAATGGATCGGTATGCCGGTTCTATTCTATATCTTGATGCTGGTATGTTCCGCGTCCGTATCCGCCCATGCCTACGTCGTTTCTTCTTCTCCTGCGGCGGATGAAATTGTTGAAGAATCTCCCGGCAGCGTTTCCATTCTGTTTAATGAACCGATCGAGACGGCCTTCCATTCGCTGACGGTTACGGGCCCAAGCGGCAAATCGGCCGATATGAATGACGCCGGGATTGATCCGGACAATCCTTCCCGGTTAGTCGTCCGTTTACAGCCGGATTTGGCAAACGGGATTTACAGCACCGATTGGAATATCGTTTCCGGAGACGGTCATCCGGTGTCGGGAACGTTTGCGTTTCAAATTGGAGACGGGCAATCGGGCACAGCTCTCTACCATTCCCCCTCCGGCAGGGATGAAGGATTCCCCGGATACGGACTAATCGCCGTCCGTTTTTTGTTCTACGCCGGGATCGCCATATACATCGGAATGCTTCTCTTCGAACCGGTTCTTCTTCCCGAGTATAACCGGAATGAAGACGGACAATTGCGTCGGCGCAGTCTTGGCGGACTCTGGCTGGGGTTCGTTATGACGACGGCCGGTATATTGTTTAGCCTGCCGCAGCAAACCGCGGACGACGCGAGAATCGCGTTTAAGGATGCCTGGAGTTCGGACTTACTGCAGGAAACGCTTAGATATACCACCTTCGGCGAGGTATGGAAATATCAGGCCATGATTCTCCTTGTCATGCTGGGAGTTACCGTTTTTCTACCCTTTATTGACGTTGAAACGGCTGAAAACCGGGGAAAAAGGATTACGGGAGTGCTCTTACTGAGAGGCTCGGCGCTGCTGGGCGCCGGAGGTCTGCTGCTGTCCAAAGCCTTTATCGGCCATGCGTCGACATCCGACTGGAAAAGCTTCACCGTGACGGCGGACTTTCTGCATCTGGCCGCATCCCTGACATGGGTTGGAGGTTTGCTTGCCTTGGCATGGCTGCTCCCGGCGGCCGCAGTTACCAGGCCGGATCCGGCCCCAAAAGCGGTGTATTGGCAAGCCATCCGCCGGTTCTCGATGCTGGCCTCGGCTTGCGTCACCGTCCTCCTGTTGACGGGCCTCTTCGGAAGCCTTATGAATGTTCCTACCTGGTACAGTCTTTTTTCTACGACTTATGGACAGGTGCTCTTGGCCAAAGCGGCTTTGACGCTGGTCATGCTGGCATTGGGCTTTTCCGCTTTTCGGCGCGGACGGAAGCAATCGCGGCCGCTTGGCCCCGGCATATGGGTAGAGTTCGCTGCCGGCATCGGCGTGCTGCTGCTCGCAGCGCTGCTCGCCAATTTGCCGACTGCGGCGTCGAACCCGGGGCCGGCTCATTTGACCGGCTTTACCGCCGGCGGTTACCGGATTCACGTTGACATTACCCCAAACCGGCCGGGGAACAACCTTTTCACGGTAGGCATTGATGATCCGGCCGGACATCCACTTAAGGAGTACGAGCAGATTACGCTAACTTTGACCTCGAAAGACATGAATATGGGGAAAATCGAAATCATACTCCCGGGAAGCAAAGCGCCTCAGATCGAGGAACTGCTAAACATGGGCGGACGCTGGAATGTTCACGTACACGTCCTGCTGAAATCCTTGGATGCCCTGGACCTGGATTTATCGCTCAGAGCCGGTTATTCATAACAAGATTATATGAGGGAAGGAGATTTCCATGTCCAGAACGAACTTATTTTCCCGTTTCGCAGCCATGAGCGCCGCCGCAATAGCCGGTTTGCTGCTGTTTGCCGGAATCGCATCCGCTCACGTCACCGTATCGCCGGGCGAATCCGCTCCGGGAGCTTGGGAAACGTACTCTATCAAGGTTCCCGTGGAAAAGGACATTTCGACCGTCAAGGTTACGCTCAAAATGCCGGAAGGCTTGGAATTCAAGCAGTACCGTCCTATCGCGGACTGGGATATTCAATTGACCAAGGACGAAACCGGGCTGGTTACGACGGTGACTTGGACGGCGGATGGGGACGGCATCGCTCCGGGTGAGTTCCAGCAGTTTGATTTTGTCGCCAAAAATCCGAACGAGGAAGTTAAGCTTGCCTGGGACGCTTACCAATACTACAGCGACGGCAGCGTGGTGGAATGGACCGGCGACGAAGGCAGCGACGCGCCCCATTCGCTGACGGAGCTTACCGCTAAAACGGGCACCGGAGAAACGGCCTCGGAGGGGCATGATCATGACGGCGAGACGGGAACAACCGGCAGTGCTGCTGTAGAGACCGGAAATAGCGGCGCCGGAGACCCCGTTGCGGCGCAGCCAAGCGGCTCCACCGCGAACAGCGAAACAGGCGTTATCCTGTCGGCCGCCGCTCTGCTCGTATCGCTCGGGGCGCTTGCGATTTCCGTGCGAACCGCGCGAAAAAAAGCCTAAACCAAACCTCCGGGCACCCGCAGCCTTAGCTGCCGAATGCTCGGAGGTTTTATTATTTACAGGCGTATGCTACTCCGCCGTCAGCGCCGATGTATCCTGCGGATCCCGACCGGCGGTTTTGGACTCCGGGGCAACGCCCAAAAGACACAGAAACGCAAGAAGCATTCCCAGGGACGCGCTGATAAACAGCGCCGAATAACCGAAAGTATCGATAAGCAAACCGAGGAGCGGCGGAGAAGTGATGGCGGCCAGCGAGGATACGAAATAATAGATGCCGGTCCGAGTGCCGATGCTTTCCTCCCGCCCCGTTGAGACAATCCAAGGATAGGAATTAATGTTGATGCAAGCCCAGAAGACCCCGCCGATGACCAGCAGAACGCGAAGCAGCGGAATGGATTCCACGAAAATCATCACGCCGAAAATCAGGACCAAGCCCACGAGCCCGGTCGAGATGACCGCCTTTTTGCCAAAGCGGGCACCGAGCCAGCCGCTGGGCAGTGCGAAAACCAGAAACGCCAGCGAAAAAAACGTAAGCGAGAAAGAAGCGGCGCTGTCGCTCATGCCGAGATGCTTCGTTCCGTACAAGGTAAACAGCGCCTCTACCCCCTGATAGGCTACAAACCAGAAAAAGATGGCCGCAAGGATCAGCGAAGTCGTTTTGTCCAGCTGTTCCTTGATCCGTACCGGTTTTTTCGGTTCGGCGGTTTCCTCGCCATATTCCTTCGCCGCCGGCTCCTTAATGACGAGCTTCAGGACGACAAGAGAAATCAGCATGATGATGCCGGCAAACAAAAACGGTACGTAAGAGCCGATTCCGTACAGCATCGAACCGACGCCGAAAGCCAGCACCGAGCCGATTCCGCCCATAAAGTTGATGACTCCGTTTGCTTTCGTCCGCTGTTTTTCCGGGGTAATGTCCGGCATCAAAGCGACGGTCGGAGCGCGGAACACGCTCATCGACAAATTCATTAATACCATAAACAAAACTAGGGTAACAAAACCCGTATGTAAAGGAATCAAGGCGGCAAACACGGCCCCCAGCGGCATGCCGATCAGCAAATAAGGCATTCTGCGCCCGAATCTGGTGTTTGTCTTGTCGCTGCGGTGACCGATCCATGGCTGCAAAATAAGGGCAAAATAATTGTCAATCGTCATCATAAACCCGATCATGGCGGCGCTTTTCAAATAATCTTCCAAGAAGAGCGGAACAAACGCGTTATATAACGCCCAGGTCAAGCTGATGCTGAAAAACCCGAGTCCCAGCAGCCATGTTTTTTTCATCCGCTCACACTCCCTGCTTGGCGATCAGTTCGGCGAGACGATCCGGATAATCGGTAATAATTCCGGCAACCCCGGCTTTGATCAGCGCTTTCATAACGCTTTGTTCGTTGACCGTAAAAGGATGATAGACGATTCCATGCTGCGCCGCTTCGTCGACCAGTTCCGGCGTCAAAGCGTATTGGTACGCATGCAAGGCGCCCGCTCCAACCTTTTTGGCGTATTCCCACGGCTCGTACAAGCCTTCCATATACAAAATACCGGTGCGAATATCCGGCGCCAGCTGTTTGCATTCGACCAGAGAATAATGATTGAAGCTGGATAAAATAATTCGATCCTCGATGCCGAAGCGCCGTACGGTTTCGATCACCTTTGCTTCGATGCCGGGGTATCTGACGATTCCGTTTTTCAGCTCCACATTGACGATCGTATCCTTGCCTTCTACAAGCTCAAACAGCTCTTCCAGCGTGGGGATCCGGGCGCCTCGAAAATCCTCATGGAACCAGGAACCCACTTCGCAATTTTTCAATTCCGCCAGCGTCAGGTCTTTGACCCATTCCGGCGTTCCCCCGGTGCGAGTCAGCGTCTCGTCATGGATCAGCACGAGCTGCCCGTCCTTGCTCATCTGCACATCCGTTTCGATCCCGGTGGCCCCAAGCTCCAAAGCCCGGGCAAAGGAAACTGCCGTATTTTCCGGACAGTGTCCCGCCGCTCCCCGATGCGCAAAATTAATGATCTCGCTCAAAGAAACAACCTCCCTCAATTTATTTAAAATTAGTATTATCCATCCCTCTACTATATTCCTTCAATGTTAGGGCAAAATAAAAGACGTCCCGTGAAACAATGACGGATGCCCGGAAATATTGCCCCCGCCAATATTTTCACAAAGACGTCAAAGGAGAAACGGATTCTCCGCCGTTTTCATTAAAGCTGCTTCCTTAACTCCACATTTAGCAATTCAGCTTCCCGGATCGCCATGGCATCCTGAAAAATGTCCCCCGGTTTGCTGGCTTTCCCGATCACATATCCCGCCAACGGCATGCCGACAAAATCAAATGCATACTGCAATTGTTGAATAAGGGGAAGCGCCTTGATTCGAGGGTTGTCGCCTCCGACAATGATTGCGTAAGCCGTTTTTTGTGCAATGGCTTCCTTGAAGTTATACCCGGGGTCCCGCAGACTTTGTGACCAGCGGTCCATGAAGTTTTTCAAAAGCCCCGACGTCCCATACCAATAAACCGGCGTAGTAAAAATCAAAATATCATGCTCCAGCACTTCCTGGATCAAATCGTCATAATCGTCTTCGACCGGATCAAATCCACCCTCGTCATGCCTCTGGTCATGAATCGGGACGATACGTTTCTCCCGCAGGAAAAAGTCCGTGTGAGGGATGCCGTCCAAAGCCAGCTTGGTAAGCTGCTCCGTATTCCCCCCTTCTCGTGAGCTGCCGTGCAATATCGCGATGGTCATGTCGCCACTTCCTTTCTTTAATGTGTTCCTCCGTTAAACGGCTGCCCTATTGTTATACTATGCACTCCGCCCGAAATGCTACCCTCAAGTGTCCGTCCCCCCGACTTCCTGACGAGGAAGCAACCCGACCAAGGTCCAGTTCACAAACCGTCCCAAGCCCGTTATGCGCCGCCATTAATCCAGCTACAATAAAACCATGAACAGCAAACCAGATCGTAAACACGATTACAAATAAAAGAAAGCGAGTGGATTCTACATGAAAAGATTATTTCGTTCGGCAACGGACAAACAAATCAGCGGCCTGTGCGGAGGTATTGCCCGGTACCTGGGACTCGATTCGACCTTGGTCCGCCTGATCTCCGTAGTCGCCGTATTCATCAGCTTCGGGACTGTGGTTGCCCTGTACATCATCGGCAGTATCATCGTACCGAAGGAAACGGTGGGCACTTTCGGTTACGATGATCCTTTTTCAAACTTCTAATTCATTATTCACCAAAGGAGAGAAAAAAAATGAGCCTATTTGACAGAATCGCCAACTTAGCTAAAGCCTCGATCCATGAAGTCCTGAACAAAATGGAAGATCCGGTGGTTATGACCGGGCAGTATTTGCGAAACCTGGAAGATGATATCAATACCCTGGAAAACCTGCTGAAAGAACAGAAAATGACTGTAAGCGTCAAAGAACGCAAAAGCGCCGATATCGCCCACCTGTCCAAACAAAGCGAGGTTCGCGCATTAACCGCCCTGGAAAGCGGAGATGAAGCTACCGCTCGCCACGCGGCGGCGGAGAAAATCCGCTACGAGGAACAGGCAAATCAATACGAAGCGGAAGCCAAAGCCGCTCGCGATCATGTTCTGGAGCTCGAACTGCGCCTGAAGGAAGCCAAAGAAGAATATGCGAACTTGAAGGAAAAAAGAAATGAACTGGCGGCCCGCGCCCGCAAAGTAAGCGAGCACGCTCAAGCCGAACGGCCAAACGTCAGCCGCGGTATTGAAAGCGGCGCAGCCGCCCGCGGATTTGAACGTATGGAAGAGAAAATTCTGGAGTGGGAAGCTGGCGAACAAGTTCGTTCCGGTGCCGCCTTCGGCAGCGGAACCAATTCCACAGCCGATACGCCGGCCGTTAACGCTGAATTAGAGCGGCTGAAAAATCAGCTGTCGTCGCGGGAATAACTCCGGTAGCAATCCAGGTTATCCATAAGAAACGAAAAACCAGCGAGTCCCCGGCCTAAACCGGAAAGGGACTCGCTGGTTTTTATTTTAAGAAGGTTACTTGCCTTCCTTGGTTTTGAAAACTTCTCCGATCGCCCCGAGCGTACCCAGCGTTTCGATCGCGTTCGATGGAATAAACACCTTGTTGGCAGGCCCTTTCGCGACTTCTTTCAAGGCCTCGAAAGATTGGTAAGCGAGTACCTGTTCATTCAACGTAGCTTCGCGCAGGAACTCGATCCGCACTTTCTCGGCTTCAGCTACGGATTGAATTGCCGCCGCTTTACCAAGCGCTTCAAGCTCTTGCGCCTGACGCAAGCCTTCGGCTTCGCGAATACGCGCTTCCTTGTCGCCTTCCGCCTTGAGGATTTTACTTTGCTTATCCCCTTCGGCGCGAAGAATCATATCCTGCTTAGCGGCTTCGGCTTCAAGGACAATGGCCCGTTTGTTCCGTTCCGCCTTCATTTGTTTGTCCATCGCTTCCTGAATATCGAGCGGCGGTTTAATGTCGATAACTTCCACGCGCTCGATCCGAACGCCCCATTTTTCCGTTGCTTCATCGAGCGCAATCCGGATTTCCGTCGAGATTTTCTCCCGGCCGGACAGTGTTTCGTCAAGCTCCAGTTTACCGATGATTTGCCGCATGGTTGCGGTGGAAATGTTGCGTACCCCATAAACGTAATCGGAAATCCCGTAAGTCGCTTGTTCCGGCCCGACAACCTGATAGAAAATGATCGAGTCGATCTGTACCTGAACGTTATCCTTCGTAATTACCGTTTGCGGCGGAACATTGGCTTGTTGAATCCGCAGATCATGATACAAACGCACCTGGTCAATCACCGGAATCAAAATGTTCAACCCCGGATTCAGCAGCCGGTGAAATTTCCCGAGCCGTTCAACAACCCCAACCCGCTGTTGAGGTACGACCTTGACCGTAAGCGAGATAAAGACGACGACAACGATAACAATGACGGCGATAATTGCCCATTCCATTAAGAAATTTCCTCCCATCGTTCTACTTCGATAATCGTACTGCTTCGGTGAATCACCCGGACCAGATCATCCTTCAGGAGGGAACTCGTGGAGGTCGCACTCCAGGTATCCCCGCCGACCTTCACGATTCCGAATTGTCCCGGCTCGATCGGTTCGACGACCACGCCTTGCTTTCCTACCAGTTCGGTACCGGTATCTTTAAATCCTTTGGATGCCCGAAATTTTCTTACGAGCGGTTTGGTAAATACGGTCAGAACCACGGCCACCAAACAGCCCGCCAACACTTGCAGCAAAAAAGCGTCCGGAGCCGCAAGCGCGATAATCGCCGCTACTCCCGCACCAATTGCCAGCCAAAGGAGATAAAAAGTAAGCGACATCATCTCAAAGACGAGCAAAACGCCCGCGATGATCAGCCAAACTACCCATGCATCCATCCCAGCAGATGCACCACCTTTCCGCATTATACTAATATATACGGTGACCATACCAAAAAGTATCAAACAATGAAAGCTAATTGTTCATAAGACTCTTCAAATGACGGGGGATCCGGTTCCCCGGTGTTCCGAAAAACGGGTGCTAGTCACTGCTGCTGTTTGTTTTGTCCTTTGAAGCTGGGGCTCGAACCGATTAAGGGCAATTATTGGCGCTATTTTGCCGTTTTGGCATATGTTCAAAAAAATAAGGGACTTTAATATCGCTATTCTTCGCATTTCTCGCAAAAATCGTCTGTTTGAGACAGTCTGGCCTGGAATAGCGCCATTTTGTTCCCCTATTTTCTCAATTCGGCTGTTCATTTATGAAATAACGCCCTTATTGTCCTCTATTGGCGGCCGGGTTTATTCCGGAAATTTAAAAACCGGCATCTACGCCGGATGCCGGTTTATTAATGGGATACTTTAGCCGCAGCAGCCATTAGGATTGGGATATCGGCCGATAAAACGCAACTAGTTTTAGGAGAGCCGCCGACCCGCCGGCGCTTGGATCCTCCCCGAACTGGAAGGCGCTAACGATGTACAGCCGTCCCGCCTGCTGCAGATTTGCGGCAAAACGTTCGAGATTCGGCAGCGTGCCCCCAAGCTTGATGTCCAGCCATATCGGCGTAAGTCCGCCGGCGGCCCAATTCGCCTCATTCCATATATCGGTTATCCCTGGTGAATTCAAGCCTGCAGCGTTTCCGGTTCTGTCTTGCGCTACCTCCGAAGCAGCCCCAGAGGCCGCACCATCGTTGAAGCCAGCAGGATTTGTTACGGTTGGAGCCGCGCCTTCTCCCAGACTTAAACCGTCCGAAGCGGCAAAAGAAACTTCCCGGAGCTGCACACCCGCACCCTGTGCCGCCGTTCCGAGATCGCCCAAGATCCCCTCCTGATCCGGCGCCCCAGGGGCCGCGATCTTTCCGGTCTCATTCCTATTGGCGCGCCCGGCCTCCTCCCGTTTGCTCTGAACGATCACTTCCGTTTTATGCAGAAAATCGAGTTTCGCCGAATTTTCCGTCGTCAATTCTTTGGACGCGTCCAGTTCCGGGCGATAGACGAAAAAATAAAACAATCCGGCGAGCAGCACCACCACGGCGGCAACGATCATCCACCTCGCAGCCCATGACGCCGATGTTGGCTCTTCGGTCATTTTCCCTCACCCGCTTTCTTGTCCACGGCATCCCGCACGCTTAACTGAAATGTTCCTATGTATCCGACTTGGCCCGATTGGCCGGTTTGACCCGATTGGGTTATCGTTTGAATCAGCAGCCCTTCTTTTCCAAACTCGCCGCGGATGGCTGTCAAATACAAGCTGGCTTGACCGAGGTTTTGAAAATAACAGGTCCAATTCAGATTATCCGCATTTAATTGTATCGTCTGAATTTTGCTCCCGGCTTGAAGCGGAATCTGCATACGGTCCAGCAGCAGCTTCAAATCCGGACGCAGCCTCTGCAAGGCGTTGATCATCATTTCCGTTTCCCCGCCAAGACTTTGTCCCTGCGCAAGCGCCTGAAGTTCCTTTTGCAGTTCGGCCTGCCGGCGCTCCGTTTCGGCGAGGGCCCGGCGCATGGAAGCCGACGAATCCCGAGCGTCCAAAAATCCCAAGACCAGATAAGCGGCCAAGGCGAGTCCGATTACGAGAAACCCCAAGGGAAGCACCAGAGGAGTAGATGACGGCTTTTCTTTTCGCGGAACCAGATTGATGTCGATCATCGCGGGTCAGCCCCTTTCATGGCGAGTCCCAGGGCAATCGCGTAGCTGTCCCGCTCGTTCGAATACTCCCCGCCAAAATAACGGGATAAATCGACCTCCGACACGGCAGCCTGCTCGAAAGCGGCGGAGAGCTGCATCAAGATGGCTTCTTTATCGGGAGCTGCTCCGGCGATAACGATGTTTTGCACCCGTTCGCTTCCGTCGTGCAGCGTAAACTCGTAAAAATTCATGATCCGCGTGACCGAAGACACGATTTCCTCATACCGCCAGGTGCTCGAGCTGTCCTCCGACATCGGTTCCAGAGAGAAGGTGCGGACAAAATCGGGAAGCCCTTTGTGATACAAATAAACTTCCGCTTCCTTCACCTTGAAATGAATGGCCATGACCATGCGTTCATCGTCTAGGAGATGCTGGTGTTTGAGGATGCGTGCCAGCGAAATGGTGGCCAAATCGACCGATTCAGTACGCACCTTGGCCTCCTCAAGCGCGGCAACCATATCCGCGATAACCGGCCTCGGCACCGCCGCCACAAAGGTCAGAAACGAATCGGTGTCTTCCCCGTCCTCCATCCAGTAATAATCGATAACCGGATTTTCAAACGGCATTCGGATGCTGCCTTCGACCTCCAAATCGGTGACACGTCGAAGCTGCCTTCTTTTGACTTTGGGAACGCGGATCAACCGGATGAACGACTGGGAAGTTGGAGCTGCCAAATGGATTTTACTGCCGGACAATCCCCGGCGTTTGGCCCATCTTCTCAGGGCTCTGGTCCATCTGGACAAATCCGGAACGCCGTCCTCGTTAAGCACTTCCTCCAGCGCGAGCAAGCCGGCCCGCTCCACGGTTCCCCGTTTCGGATTGTATTTTACGTAACGAACGCCGTCTTCATCGATGGTAACCCCAATCGCAGGCGAGCGTTTCATGCGGCTTAATAAAGAGGAATGACGTTTGACAGGTACCACAGCATGATCTCCTTTCCGTACATGTAAACCAGCAAGGTGCCAAGCGCTAAAAAGGGACCGAAGGCCAGCGGCTCGCGGCGGCTTCTGCGGCCCAAAGCGCGCTGCAGTAAACCTGTCGCCGCGCCTGTGAAACTGGCGATAAACAAAGCCAGGAAAACGCCGGGGAAACCAACGGCGAAGCCAAAAACGGCGAACAGCTTCACATCGCCGAATCCCATTCCCCGGCCGGAGGTCAGCACGGCCAGCAGCAAGAGCACGCCGCCCCCGCAGGCTGCGCCTAGCGCGTGCGTCCAAAGCGGTTCGCCGCTCGACAGCGGAACGGCGAACAGCAGCGCGGCGCCGAACCCCAGGACGGCGCCGTTCGGGATGATCTTCGCGGTCAAATCGGTGACCGCGATCAGCACGGCCAGGGCGGCGAGCAGCAGCCCGGTCGCCCCCGCGCCCGATGCACCGAAACGCAGGTGCATCAGGGCGAACAGCGCCGCCCCCGCGACGGCGGCAGCGGCGTCACCGGCCAGGCGCAGCCGGGCGGTGGCGGTTTCGGGCGCGGCGGGCGGCAGTCCGCGCCGCGCCAGCATCCGGCGGCCGGCCCGCGCCAGGCCGAAGCCGGCCGCGAGGCCACCCGCGAAATATATAGCCGTTATCATTGGCATTATTCGTTAAGACGACGTTGTGCCCTTGCCGCCGTCCTTCAAGTCTTGCAAAGTGAAGTTGATGGTGTTGCTGCCCACCACTAACGAGACAACAGTCGCATTGGCAGTATTGATGTTGCCGAGATTTACGTGCGTTTCATCAGCCAGATCCTCTCCCGTAACAGGATCTGTAATGCCATCCTGTAGGTATTGGCCACCTACCAAGTCCCCCAAAGTTATATCCCCCGACAACTGCCCGTTATGGATCGCAATCGATCTCAGCTTGGCCGCCTCGTAGATCTGATTGGCCGTGGCCGAGCGGGCATTTTCCTTCGTATTGGTAATCAGCCCGGTCACAATAGGCACCGCGATGGCGGCGATAACTCCGATGATCACGATAACGGCCAGCAGCTCGATCAGGGTAATCCCCTTTTCCTCATTTCGCAAACGTTGAACCAATGCTCTCATAAATAGTTACCTCCTTCATATTTTTTAACTGATGTTGCTATAAAGCGTCAGCATCGGAATGATGATTGAAGCGATGATGAACCCAACCACGCCGGCTAAAATGACGATCATGACCGGCTCGATCAACTGCTTCAGCTTGTCCACCGTATTTTCGACGTCCCGTTCATAGAAGTCCGCCACCTTGCCGAGCATCGCGTCGATAGAACCGGTCTCTTCACCGACCCGAACCATCTGGGTCACAAGCGGCGGAAACACCCATGACTGCTTCAATGGCTCGGACAATGGCCGGCCCTGCCGCAGCGAAATCTGGCACGCCTGAAGCGTGGCGCCGATCACCCGGTTGCCGACGACCTTCTCGGCGATGGACAGCGCCTGCAGTACCGGAACCGCGCTGGCGTACAGGGACGACAACGTCCGCGTCATTTGCGCGATCGCGCTTTTCCGGTTCAGCAGCCCGAACACGGGTATCCGCAGCTTGATATAGTCCCAGGCGTACGCGCCTCGTTCCCATTTAAGCAGCAAGTAAATCCCGGCAATGACGAGTGCAGCGATCAGCAGCCAGACCGGCCAGTGATTCTCCACGCTCCGGCTTAACGCCAGCGTAAATTTCGTGATGGCGGGCAAATCGCCGCCAAGATCGGCGAACATGGACTGGAAGCGCGGAATCAGATACTTCAGCAAAAAGATGACGACAAACACCGCCATAATGCTGACGATCATGGGATACGTCATGGCGGACTTTACTTTTTCGCGGGTGTAATGCGCCTTCTCAAAGTAGATGGCCAGGCGCTCCAGCGTCTCCTCCATCCGGCCCGACTCTTCCCCGGCCCGGATCATATGTACGAAGATGGAAGGGAAAATCCTTGGATACGCCGAAATCGCTCCGGAGAACGTGCTGCCTTTGCGGAGTTCCGACGTTACTTCGGCCAGCGTCTTTTTAAGCGGTTTGCTTTCCGATTGCTCCGCCAGCACCGCGGTCGCCTCCACGATCGAAATGCCGGCCCGGATCATGGTGGAGAACTGCCGGCAGAACACGACGAACTGTTCGTTTTTGACCGGACTGCCGAAATAAAAATCCTTGTTCCAGATGTTGTCGCGCTGCTCCCGCAGCCCGGTAACTACCATCTGCTGCCGCTTCAGCTCAACCAGCGCCGCGCTGCGGTCGGCGGCCTGAATAACGCCGCGATGAGCCCGGCCGCCCGGCTCTTTGGCCTGATATTTGTACTGCGGCATCTCACATCTGTCCTTCCGATAAATAAAGCTTGGCGGCGGCTTCGTCGACCGCTCCCTGGCGCAGCAGTTCCCGCAAATTCATCTCCAGCGTATGCATGCCCTGCTGGAAATTCGTCTGCATCACGTTTTTGATCTGGTGCACCTTCTCCGAGCGAATCAAATTGCCGACCGCCGGCGAATTGAGCAGCACTTCCGTTGCGCATACGCGACCCCGGCCGCTGCGGGCGGGCAAAAGCCTCTGCGACAAAATCACGAGCAGCACCGATGCGAGCTGAACGCGAATTTGTCCCTGCTGGGCTGGCGGAAAAGCATCGATGATCCGGTCGATCGTCTGCGGCGCGTCCGCGGTATGCAGCGTCGCAAATACGAGGTGCCCGGTCTCCGCCGCCGTAATCGCGGTCCGGATCGTTTCCGGGTCGCGCATTTCCCCGACCAGGATGATATCGGGGTCCTGCCGCAGCGCAGCCCTGAGACCGTTATCGAACGATAGCGTGTCAAGCCCGACCTCGCGCTGGTTGATCATCGACAGATTGTGGCGGTGCAGGTATTCGATCGGGTCCTCCAGCGTCACGATATGCTTGCGCTGCGTTTGGTTGATGTAATCGATCAGAGAAGCAAGCGTCGTCGACTTGCCGCTGCCCGTCGGTCCGGTCACGAGGAACAGGCCCTGCGGTTTTTGCGCCAGCTTCGGCAAAATTTGCGGAAGCTTTAGCGAATCGAACGAAGGCACTACCGGAGAAATAACCCTCGCGGCAATACTCATCGATCCCCGCTGCCGGAACGCGTTAATCCGGAAACGGGAAACGCCCGGAACGCCATACGAGAAATCGAGCTCGCCTTTTTCGGCAAATTTTTCGTATTGCGGCTTACTCATGATGCCCGCGACGAATTCCTCCAGCTTGGCCGGCGACAGCACTTCATCCCCAAAGGGATGCAGTTCCCCGTCAATCCGCAGTACCGGCGGCGAATTGACCGTGACATGAAGATCCGAAGCCCCCGCGTTGAATGCCTGCCGCAGCAGTTCGATAAAATGCTCTCCCGATTCCTTCAACTCTGGATCACCTGTCCTTCCTGGTCGGCTTCGCGGAGAATTTCCTGAAGGGTGGTCTCCCCCTCCGCCACCTTTCGAATGCCGTCCTCAAACAGCGTCTTCATGCCCATATCCAACGCTTTTTTGCGGAGCTCATGAACGGATGAGCCCTTAACGATGGCCGTGCGAAGCTCATCGCTTATCAGCAGCACCTCATGAATAGCCATCCGGCCGCGGTAACCGCTTTTGCCGCAGGTGCCGCAGCCGGTTCCGCGGAATAGCTTCCCGGCCTTAACCCCCAGCTTCTCCAAAACCAGCTTCTCCTGAAGCTCCGGCGTATAAGAGGTTTTGCAATCGGGGCAAATACACCGAACCAGTCTTTGGGCTACGATACCGCTTAGGGAAGACGCGATCAGATAAGGCTCGATTCCCATGTCCCGCAGCCGGATCACGGTGCTGACCGCGTCATTGGTATGCAGCGTAGAAAATACGAGATGGCCTGTAAGCGAAGCCCGGATAGCGATTTCCGCCGTTTCCAGGTCCCGGATTTCCCCGACCATAATAATGTTCGGGTCCTGGCGAAGGATTGACCGCAGCCCCTTAGCAAAGGTTAACCCGGCCGCAGGATGCACCTGCATCTGGTTAATGCCGTCGATCATATATTCCACCGGGTCCTCGACCGTGATGATATTCGTTTCTTCGCGGTTCAAATGCTGCAGCGCGGAATAGAGCGTCGTCGTCTTGCCGCTGCCCGTTGGACCCGTCAGCAGGACGATCCCGTGCTGTTTGTCGATCATTCGCCGGAAATGGCCCAGATTCCGCTCGGTCATGCCGAGCTTGTCCAGCCCTTTGACGCCGCCGCCCATGTCAAGCAGCCGCATGACGATTTTTTCTCCATGCACGGTTGGCAGAGAAGACAAGCGGATATCGACCGATTTGCCGTCGACGTTCATCTTGATGCGCCCGTCCTGCGGCAGCCGGCGTTCGGCAATGTTCATATTGCCCAATATTTTCAGCCGTGCAATAATGACCCCTTGCATCGACTTCGGAATCGCCCGCTCACTCCGCAGCATGCCGTCGATCCGGTAGCGGATCCCCAGCTCCGTCTCCATCGGATCGACGTGGATGTCGCTCGCTCCGAGGCGGACCGCCTGCTCGATCATTTGCTGCACGAGCCGGACAACCGGCGAATCCTCGCCGATGATCGAGGCCTCTTCCGCCTCCAACTGGCCGGCGGCCCCCAGATCCCTGATCATTTCGTTCATGGAGTCCTGCAGTCCGTATAGACGGGCAATCCCCCGCTGCAGCTCCCCCCGCGAAATAATCGCCGGTTCGATCGTAAATCCCGTGCTCATCCGCAAATCATCGATGACGAACAAATCCAGCGGATCCGCCATGGCTACCATCAGCTTCCGCCCGTCGATGCGAATCGGCAGCACTTGATACCTTTTGGCGACTTGCTCGGGGATGATTTGGCTCAGTTTGGCGTCGATCTGAAACCTCGACAGGGTCACATGAGGAATACCAAGCTGAAATTCCAACACTTCGATGAGCTGGTGCTCCGTCAACACGCCTTGGGCTAGCAACACGTCGCCAAGCTTTTTTTTGGTGCGCTGCTGCTCTTCAAGCGCGTTCCGCAGTTCGGCTTCCGTAATGATCCCGGATTCCAGCAGAAGCTCCCCGAGCCTTTTCTTGGTCGTGTACATGAGGTTCACCTCGTCAACATTCACTAAAAATAGCCGTTGCTTTCGGATAAATGACTGAGAGATTTCGAATGGAGTACGTTTCAAAGATGCCAAAGAGAGTGTGTAATCTGAGGAATAAGTTATCACAAATTTGTTTTGCTAGTTTAAAAGAACTATTTACACAGAAATTATAACCTTTTTAGGTATTATGCGCTATTATTTTATAGTATAATATACCCAGTTATCAAACGGCCGGCCTCCTACTATTTACTTAGAAAGCGAGGGGAGCAACAAAATGAATCTATTTTTTCGCCGCCGCAAAATCTCCCTTCGCGACATGCAAAATAGAGAAAACGGGCTTACGCTCATCGAAGTGGCCGCGGCATTAATTGTGCTTTCCATCGTCAGCTTGTATTTTCTCTCTTTTTTTACGAACAGCGCCGCCCAGAGCAGGCTGACGAACGAACGGCTGTCCGCAACTCAACTGGCCAACGCGAGGCTGCACGAGATTCAGTCGCTGCCGTTCGATGATTTGCTCGGGAAAGCAACCTGTGCGCAAAGCAACATTCCCGACACAACTACGGATATCTACCTCACTAAAACTACAATCTGCGCTACAAACTCCAAGTACCCGGCCGATCCCGACATTCTATACATCACCGTTACGACTTATTGGCTCCCGGATAAAGACCACCCCGGAACTTACCGGCATCATGTCCCGATCACCGGCGCCGCCAAAAGGGAATATAAGGCTGCAGGAGGAAACTGAATGTTGTCCAAGCCGATTGCGATTCAAAAAGAGGACGGGCTGACCCTCGTCGAGCTGCTCGCCGCCCTGGCTTTGACCGGGCTTCTGCTTATTCTGGTCTCCACTGTCCTGACGACGTCGATTTTTGCCTTTGTCCGCATCAATCATGAGACGGAGCTTAGAAACGAAGCGATCACGCTCAGCTCGGCGTTACAGGCCGAACTGCAAAATGCGGTTTCGGTCTCTCCTTCCGGAGGCGGTTCGGGCACATTTACCGCTTTTCAAGCTCAGATTGCGACCGACGTCCTCAGCGAATCGACCCGCCCGCTTGCCGTCAGCCTGGCGAATGGCCGGCTGCTCGTGAACGGGAGCCCTTTGGGCGACGAACGTCTTGTTCTTAGCGGCTCTTATTTCACCAAAGGAACGAATGATCTGCAGCTTCATCTGCAGTTTGGGCTTGACGGCGAAGACAAGGTGGAGCCTTTGTACTTATTCTTCTCCATTAAATTATTATCGTGAGGTGCATTCGGTTGATGGTAAAACCTGCCCGCCATGAACAAGGGTACGCCCTGCTGTCCGTGCTGCTGCTTGTCGTCCTTCTGTTTGTCATCGGCACGATCGTGATGGAGAACGTCACGAACTCCCAGGGAATGGTCAATGTTTCGCAGGATATCGTCTCCGCCCAGGCCGACGGGGAAACCAAGTTAATGATCAAGCTGTCCGGGGTTCGCGAGGCCATTATTTCACTTAAAGACAAGGATGGGATTACTTTGGAGCAAATCCGCGATGCGGCGGCCCCCTTTGTAGATGAAAGCAGCGTGACCCTCGACCGGGAGGCTAAAAAATACACCGCCGTGGTATCTGCCCAAGGTGTATCGAACAAGGTAACCCAAATGTTTCGAAAAAGGATCAGCGTACGGCTTACCGGAAATCCCTCGGAGCCTCCGCCTCCGGGGAGCGGCACGGGGGATTACGCCGTAGTCAGCCAAAGCATGGTCAATCTCTCTTCCAGAACGACGATCATCGGCCATTTGTACGCCGGGTCCCTTTTGAACCGCAATGGGGCCAATATTCAGGGCCAAATCGTCACGCCGTTCACGCCTAAAAACGATCTTGCTCCTCCCGCCAGGGTTAATATCGCGAATATTTTGGGGAATATCAGAAATGAGGCGGCCGCCGTCAGAAGCACTCTGGTGAGAAACGGCAACCCTACGGATCTCACGATCAAGGACGGCACGAAAACATACGCCTCCTCGATTGCGGTCAGCAATATCATCATGCAAACGGGAACCGGTCTGGTCGTGAACGGAGATTTGCTCGTCACAGGCTCGATTAATATGAACGGCGACAACACCATTCGGGCAACCGGGAATATTTACGTGCTTGGCTCGCTCTCCGGGAAAGGAACGCTGATTCAGTCCGGAGAAACCATCTGGATTGCCGGGTCGGCCAATCTGGACGATCCTCACTCGGAAGGCATCACCCTTGTAGGGACTTTTTATGCGGGCGGTTCTTTGGCTGTCCACACCAAACTTACGGCGGGGAACATTTACGTCGGCGGATCTACTAGCGGAAATTTGCGGGACGACAACCGGTTCGCATTGTACTCGGACGGAGACGTCGCGATTAACGACAGCTCCAGCTCAACTTCATTAACCGGCTATTTGTACACCAACAGCAGCATCAATATTAACGGGAACAACGGCTTTACGATCCGCGCCGCGAACACGAGCCAACCCGAGCAGCCCGAGGAGTCGTCCGACATTGAATTCAGCGAAGAAACGATGATCATCGAATAAAATGCTTTGCATTATTCAGTGGCGGCTTTTTCCACGACGGCAGTCCAATTGCCCCTTTTTGACGGGGAGCTACGAACTGACGTCTTTTTGTCGAGTTTAGTGCAACGTTTGCACTTAAGTTTCCTATGCATATGGCCTTAAAATTAGTCAAAATCAGATTGATTCAAACATATTGGATGGTCGTTGGCTACCACATTAATTGGCTTGCTGGCTGCTCTTGATTGGTATAGCTGGCTGCTCATCAAATAGTTGCTGACTACTCAGATTATTGAGCCTTCCTCGCCCATCCCGACAGTTCCGAATTGATTCCGAGTGCTAAAAAAGTCGCCCTAAATTCACGTCCATTGCATATTTGCGCCAAAAGTTCAAGTACTTCGGTTCATTTGCGATCAGAGGAGCATGATCTGCGCTAACCCTTTTTAGTTAACTGGATTTCCTCCCGCTAATATTGCACTCCCCTGCACTTTCAGAGTTTTAACTGGAAAATCTCCAGCTATTTTTCGGCATCTTGCTCTTATTTCCCTAAAGTGCCGAACTTAACAGGAGGATTTCCAGCTAATCCTGCAATTCTCTCCGATTTCTCCATTTTAACTGGAGGTTTTCCCGTTAATCAGGGTCCACTGATTCATGAATCGGTGGGCCAAGCAAGGCACTTTCCGCCTCCGCCATCCCCACTGCCCGCTGCTTTAAAACCGAAGCTCTCCTTTTGCAAACTCACGTATGTATAAAAAAAGGGTATAACCGCTCAGAAAAACTGAGGCTATACCCATTTGCTTTTTTATCCTTTGCTGGCGCCCGAAGTGAGGCCGTCAACCAGCAGCCGCTGCAGAAACATGAACAAAATCGTGATCGGCAGCGCGATCAGAACGGCTCCGGCGGCAAACAAGGTGAAGTTCGAGTTCTGGTTGCTGCTGACCATGTCCCACATGCCCACGGCCAGTGTCCAATTCTCTTTTGTCCGCAACACCAGTCTGGCGAAGATGAAGTCAACCCATGGACCGACAAACTGGGTTAACGCCATATAGGTCAGCATCGGCTTGGACAGAGGGAGAATGATGCGTCTGAAAATCGTAAAGTTGCTCGCTCCATCGATCCGAGCCGCTTCATCCAGCGAACGGGGGATCGTGTCGAGAAAACCTTTGGCGATAAACGTCCCGCCCAGCGGCGCCCCCGCCGCATACACGATAATCAAGGCGATATGCGTATCGAGCAACTGCAGCTCGCGCAGCAGCAGGTAAATGGCGATCATGCTCATAAATCCCGGGAACATGCCGAGAACGAGCATCGTCGAAAGCGCCGTTTTCCGTCCGCGGAACCGGAAGCGGGAAACCGCGTAGCTGGTGAGCATCGTTAGAAGGACGCCCAGCACCATGGAACATACGGCAATTTTGAGTGTATTCAGATACCACTGGCCAAACAGATAACTTTTCGAAGTGAACAATTCATGGTAATGGTCTAGCGTGTATTGTTTCGGGAACAAGGTCTTGCTGTATAACGATTTGCCTGGCCGGAAAGAGCCGAGCACGACCCAAAGCGCCGGGTAAACCGCGGCGATGCACAACATAATAAGTACAATGTAACTGGCTGTAAGCCGAACCGCATCTCTAGCTTTACGTCCGCTCATTGGATCATATCCTCCTCTGTAAACGACTTGGTTCTGCGATAGTTGTATATCGAGAACGAGGCCACGATCAAAAAGATAATGATCCCGATAGCCGATGCCATGTTGTACTTGTTCTGATTCAGCGTCAGCTTATATAGCCAAGTTACCAAAAGGTCGGTAGATCCGGCATATTGGTATTTCCCGTTCACGGGATCGCCTCCCGTCAACAGGTAAATCGCGTTAAAGTTGTTGATATTGCCGGCGAATTGGGTTATTAACGTAGGCGCAGTCGTAAACAGCACCATGGGCAGCGTGACGATTTTGAATTTTTGAAACCCGGTGGCCCCATCCACCTCGGCGGCTTCATACATATCCTTCGGAATCGTGGTCAGTACGCCCAAGATCAGCAGCATGGATACCGGAATACCCACCCACATGTTAACGACGATGACCGTAACCTTCGCCCAGAACGGGTCGGTCAGCCACGGCAGGCCATCCAGGCCAAAATATTTGAAATATTGATTAATCGGGCCGAACTGGCCATTGAACATGTTTCTCATGACCAGCAGCGAAATCAGCTGCGGAATTGCGTATGGAAGGATCAGAACCGTTCTCCACAACCCTTTAAAGCGAATGTCTTTTTGATTGATGAGCAGGGCCACAAGCAGACCGCCGAAATACGTCGTAATCGTGGACAAAACCGCCCAGATGATCGTCCACGTCAGCACGCCGTAGAACGTATGACTCCAGGTCTTCAGCGCCACGAGATCGTGGAAGGTCTTGAATCCGACCCAATCGACCAGCATGGCCGGCGGGATGTGCTTCGGTGCGGAATAGTTGGTAAACGCCAGCATGATCATGAAGATGATCGGCATGACGGTGAAGAACAAAATCCCGATAGCGGGTATGGTCAAGAACGCTACGGCAAATTTATAATCCAGCACATAGCGGACCGACTGCTTGAAGTTGTTTGGTTTCTTGCCTTTTTCTCTTTCCTCCCCGATTCTACGGGCATCCCTAACGTTCATAATGTAGACGATGATGCATATCGCCACAAACAGCAGCGTAATCAAGCTCTGGATCATGATGAAGATGGAATGATCCCAGTGTCCATTCATATTACGTGCGTTTCTTGGCGTTTCCCCGAGTGTAACGATCCCCCAAACCGCATATCCCAAATTGTTGATTAAATAAGTGAGGCTTAAAGCTTCAAAAAGCAAAAAGAGCAATCCCTTGATATATTGGCGATTATATATTTGCCCTAGTCCCATGCACAGTATCGAAAGCACAGTTGCGTTACTTTTGTGTCGGTCCATTTCCCTTCCTTCTCCTCTCCCTTGGGAAATCAAGGAATTACCCGCCGCTCTGGGAGCGGCGGGTAAAACTCGTTTCTTCAATGATGCCGAGAAATCTAGCCTCTATTTACTCTTCGGCCCCATTGTTCAGGTCCGTAATTTGTTTGACCGCGTTATCCATGGCCGCCTTCGGATCAGCATTTTTGTTCCAGATTTCCGGCAAAGCCGCGTTCACAGGAGACCAAACGTTGGCCATTTCCGGAATGGAAGGCATCGGCTGCGAGTTTTTCGCCTGTTCCGCAAAGACGGAAACGTATGGGTCGTTTTTGATTTGGTCGGATTCCAGAGCTTCCAGGTTCGTCGGCACGGCTCCAACCTTTTCGTTCAGAAGAAGCTGGGCATCCTTTGAGGAGGCGAAGTTAGCGAACAATTTGGCCGCATTCGGATATTTGGTAAAGGAGTTAACGACCCAAATCTTGATGCCGGAGAAGGTGATGGCCGTTTTGCCGTCCACCGACGGATATGGAGCCAGTCCCAGATTATCGCCAAGCGCCTTTTTATAGCCTGCCAGTTCCCAAGGGCCGTTGATATCCATTGCCAAATCGCCTTCGTTGAACAAGCTGCGTTTAATGTCAGGATTGATGTCGCCGCTGTTGATCGGAAGGATTTCTTTCAGGCTTTGGAATACTTTCAGACCTTCGATTGCGCCATCGTTGGCCAGACCGATATCGTCCTTATTCGTCCCGTTGTCGCCGAACAGATAACCGCCGGTCGAAGCGATGAACGGATAGTTAAAGTACAGGTTGCCGGTCTCCCACATAATGCCGTATTTGTTTTTGGCTTTGTCCGTGAACGTTTTGCTGAAATCGATGACATCTTTGAAGTCTTTTGGCGGATTAGGCAGCAAAGACTTGTTGTAGAAGAGCGCCATTGTTTCGGCCGATCTCGGATAGCCGTACAGTGTGCCGTCATAGGTAGCACCTTGAACCGATGCTTCCGTGTTGTTCTTTGTCGTCTCATCGGCAAACACGTCATTGGCCAGAAGTAAGCCGGATGACGCTGCGTTGCCCAAATTATCGTGAGGGATGATCAGCACATCGCCAGCCAGCCCGGAAGGACCGTCTTGCGTCAGCTTCCCGACTTGGTCCGGTGGAGCCACTTCTTCGATTTTTACACTAACGCCGTATTTTTCGGTAAATTGCTTGGCAATTTCGTCCGTAAACACTCTCTCTTCCTTGCTTTCCCATACCACCAGCTCAGCGCCGTCTTCTGGGACGATTTCCTCCGCATGTGCGGCGGAATTATTTCCGGTGTTTTCCGTAGTAGCATTGTTGGTTGGTGCCGGCGCGTTGGCGCTGTTGTTTCCGCTATTGTTGTTCGAAGCGCAGGCCGTGATCGATACGACCAAAGACAACGCAGCGAACAGGGTCAATAGTTTCTTGGACTTCATAATACGAACCCCTCCTTGAATTTGTATAAAACGCTTGTCCCGAATGTTGCGCAAACGATTTCAGAAAAAACGGAGAAAATTTCCCCAATGTTTGTTTCTTACGTGTTTCATTCGGATTTTTCTATTCGTAAGCGCTTTATCTCTGAAAACATCATACAACATAGGCGATGTATTGTAAAAACGTTTGCACTTGTCGTATTCCGGGATTATTCTCTGATTTACCTTAATAATCTCTCAAATTCTCCACCTAACGCAAATTAACTCCATTTCACACATTTGCGATGTCCGCACCAACTTGAGAGATTGTGCCTTTTTTCTCTAAGTGACGGGCCTCCCGGGGAGTTGACCCAAGGGGGGAAACCAGTCTTGGGCAGGAGACTTACGGCCTTGATTTGCCCGACTTGTGCAATGGTTTGAACAGTGCTATAATCCGGATTAAATGAACCTGCTTCCTTTGGTTCACCTGAAAACTCGAAGGCAATGTTATCGGTAAGGTACATCCTCGGCTTGGTTTTGGCCCGCCCGGATGTGCCTTTTTTATGTTATCCGGGCAAATGAAGCTTGCCAAGCAACTTTGGTACTAAGGCTATGCTTCATACATAGAAGTTTGGCCTTAGCGGGCAGGGTGAATGCTTGTCGGATAACGGTCTTTAGGTGATGAAGCTCCATATTATGAAGTTGAACTTTCACTGAAGGAGTTAAGGCAAGAGTGCAATATGTTCCGAAGAAGCGGAGCGTTCGCCTTTGTTCCCGGATTTATTCCATAATTGAATTCGCATAATCAAAAAATCCGGGAACAACAGCGATCGCAGGAATATTTGCACGGCTGCCAAGCGCCTCAGTTGATCATTTCAACTCATATTTGAGGAAGCTGTGCTCACAAAACTTAAGTCCACGCTTCCGAAGCGAGTTTTGTTCGAAGCCGGTTCAAGGAAGTAACGCTCACAAAACTTTTAGGAGGAATCATCATGCTGCTTGAAGCGATTTATCATCGTCCTAAACTGAACTGGTCTTACGCTTATGATCTGAAAACCGTGCACCTTCGCTTGCGCGCGAAGAAAAACGATCTGACCGAGGCATACGCTTATGCGGGAGATAAATATGCCTGGGATCAGACCAAAGAGCTCGTCCCCATGACCAAATTGGTCTCCGACGAAATGTTCGATTATTGGGAATGCGCCATTCGGCCGAAGCTGCGCCGGTTGAAGTATGGTTTTCTGCTCAAATCCGGCGAGGAACAGATCTGGATGACGGAAAATGAATTCACCCGGGAACGCCCGCCGATACCGGACCGCTTGTTCGAATTTCCGTTCATTAATCCCGTTGACGTGTTCACTACGCCGGAATGGGTAAAGGACACGATTTTTTATCAAATTTTCCCGGAACGGTTCGCGAACGGCGATTCCACCAATGATCCGGAGGATGTTCTGCCTTGGGGCGGGAAACCGGAACGCGACAACTTTTTCGGCGGCGACCTGCAGGGCGTCATTGACCATCTCGACCATTTGAGCAAGCTGGGGATTACCGGAATTTATTTTACCCCTATTTTCGAAGCGACAACCAACCATAAATACGATACGGCCGACTATATGAAAATCGATCCGCATTTTGGGGACATCGTTACGATCAAAAAACTCGTCGGCGCCTGTCACGACCGCGGCATCCGTGTTCTGTTCGATGCGGTTTTCAATCACTCCGGCAAAACCTTCGCTCCATTCGTGGATCTGCTCAAAAACGGCGAGAAATCCCGCTACAAAGACTGGTTCCATGTACGCGAGTTCCCGCTGGGCGTCAAAGATGGAGTTCCTACTTACGATGCCTTTGCCTTTGAGCCTCATATGCCGAAGCTGAACACCGAGAATCCGGAAGTAAAGGAATACCTGCTCAAGGTGGCCGAATATTGGATTAAGGAGATCGGCATCGACGGCTGGCGCCTGGACGTCGCCAATGAGGTCGACCATCAGTTCTGGCGCGACTTCCGCAAGGTTGTCAAAGCAGCCAATCCCGAGGCTTACATTCTCGGCGAGATTTGGCACGAATCCTCTCCATGGCTGCAGGGCGACCAGTTCGACGCCGTGATGAACTATCCGTTCACGGATGCCGTACTCGACTTTGTGGTGCGCGAGAAGCTGGATGCGGCCGGTTTCGCCCATGCCATCGGCAAGCAAATTTCGCGCTACCCGCTGCAGGCCACCGAAGCGGCTTTCAATTTGCTGGACAGCCACGATACGGCCCGCCTGCTGACGCTTTGCGAAGACAACAAGGATAAAATGAAGCTGGCGGCTTTGTTCCAATTTACGTACAGCGGCACGCCCTGCATCTATTACGGGGACGAAATCGGCCTGGACGGCGGACCGGACCCGGACTGCCGCAAATGCATGGAATGGACCCCGGAGCGTCAGGATCATAAGCTGTTCGAATTCTACCGGAAGCTGATTGCCGTCCGCAAGGAGCTTGCGCCTCTGCGAACGGGTTCGATCCATTTCCTCTGCGCGGAAAAGGGCGGCTCCAAGCTGGCTTATGAACGCCGGCTAGACGGCAAGTCCGTGCTGGTTCTGCTGAACAACTACGATGCCGGTCAACCCATCGAAGTCACTGCGGAAGGCCAAAGCTGGCGCGACGCCATGAGCGGCCAAGCCTTCAAAACTTTCGGCGGGAAATTGACCGTCAAGCTCCCGGCTTACGGTTATGCCGTATTGACGAAAGAAGTTTAATCTGGGGGCTGCGAGAAAAGGTTCGACAGCGCCGGCTTGTTATCAAACGTTTGCACAGTCGGGTTCTTGCTGTTTTCGGCTAAAAATTTCGATTTTTCTTTGATATCCGCTTAATTTCTCCCGTTTCCTTGCACTATCCGAAATCAAGTTAATATATGCCATATATGAGTAACAATAGGCGATTGGACGTGAATAATAACGCTTTCTTGGGCATTGCTTATTTACTTTACTCTATCTTTCGATTAAGATTACAATGTAAAGCAAACGGTTCCACAGAGGAGGTTTCTTATGGCTGTTACAATAAAGGATGTTGCCAAAAAGGCCGGAGTATCGCCCTCTACCGTGTCCCGGGTGCTGTCCAACCATCCGAGAATTAGCGCCGAAACATCGAAAAAAGTCAAACTCATCATGGAACAGCTAGGGTACCATCCGAATATGATGGCCAAAAGCCTGGTGTCCAAAACAACCAACAGCATTTGCATTATGCTGCCGAAATCCGCGGAAGAGCTGTTCTCCAACTTCTTTTTCATGGAGCTCATTCGCGGGATCGTCACCCAGGCCAGCCGTCTGGGCTACGATGTGCTGATCAGCTCGGGCGCCAATGAAAAGGAAGAAGTCGAAGGCGTATCCAGGCTGCTGAACGGCCGCCGGGTTGACGGCGTGATTTTGCTTTATTCGAGGGAAAACGATCCGGTGATCGATTTTCTGCACGATGGCGGTCATCCGTTTGTCCTCATCGGACGCAGTGAACTATATCCGGATATTTATTCGGTAGATAACGATAATGTCCAGGCTTCCTACGATGCCACGAAGCATTTGATCAACCTCGGACATGAGCGCATCGGGTTCGTCAGCGGCCCTCCTGAGCTAGTGGTGTCCAAAGACCGGCTGAAGGGTTATCTGGCTGCGCTGAAGGATTCGGGACTGGAGAGCCGGCAGGAATGGATTGTAGAAGGCGAATTTCTTCAGGACAGCGGATACCGGGCCATGTCGTTTTTCATGAATCTCCCGGACCGTCCGACAGCACTCGTCATGATCGATGACGTAGTTGCTTTTGGCGTTCTGCGGGGGCTGCATGAACTGAAATACCGGGTTCCCGAAGATCTGGCGCTGGTCAGCTTCAACAACATCCCGCTCTCGGAGCTTTCGACGCCGCCGCTGAGCAGCATGGATATCGGGATATACAACATGGGATATACCGCTTCCCAGGTGCTTATCCAAGCGATCCAGAACAGCCGCGACAAATCATATCCGAAGCGGCAAATTATTCCGCATCGGTTGATCGTGCGCGATTCTTCCATGTATTCGGTACCGAAAAAATAACGGCCTGAAGAGCAAAAATAAATGAAGCCCATAAGCTTCTTTTATTTTTTACCGTTTGTTCAAACGTTTGCGCTAATTGTACAGATGTTTACGGTGCAGGTTTTGCGCGAAGTTGAATCGTGGAGTTCATGCTTACAACACTTGTAGGAGGAAAAATAATGTCCCTCATCAAAGCCTGTTTATTCGATCTGGATGGAGTGCTCGTGGACACGGCCAAGTATCATTACCTGGCCTGGAAGCGCCTGGCCGCCGAACTTGGCTTCGAGTTTACCGAACTGGGTAACGAGAAGCTGAAGGGCGTCAGCCGCATGGCTTCCCTGGATATTTTGCTTGGCGTCGGCGGGATTGAAGCCGATGACGCAACCAAGCAAGAAATGGCCGTCCGGAAAAACGGCTGGTATGTCGAATTCATCTCGGCGATGGATGCTTCGGAAATATTGCCGGGCGTTCTTGAGTTTTTACGGGGATGCCGGGAACGCGGCCTGAAGCTTGCTCTCGGGTCGGCCAGCAAAAATGCGATGACGATTCTGAACAATACGCAGCTTGCGCCGTATTTTGACGCCATCATCGACGGCACCCGGACGTCCGGCGCCAAGCCGGACCCGGAGGTTTTTCAGCTCGGCGCCCGTGAGCTGGGCGTTTCCCCGCAGCAGTGCGTCGTCTTCGAGGACGCCGAGGCGGGGATCGAAGCCGCACGCCGCGCCGGGATGTGCTGCATCGGTATCGGCCGGCCGGAAATCCTGGCCCAGGCCAATTTCGTGGTGCCTTCCCTTGCCGCCATGACTGCAGAACGCCTGCTTGAGCTGTTCCCCTCCTGAAAAAATAAGGTATTTCCAGCGACAAGTGACGAATAGTTATCTTCCTTTTTTTATAAAACTATTAACAGAGAATGACCTAAAGGAGCCGGTTACCGTGAAACAATATTTAAAACTGGATGAGTGGTCTATCATCGAGGAATCCTTTGATCCCGCCACGCATGAAATATCCGAGAGCGTTTTCAGCATCGGCAACGGATTTATGGGACAGCGCGCCAACTTCGAAGAGCAATACAGCGGTCCCTCCCTCCAAGGAAGCTACATGGCGGGTGTCTACTACCCCGACAAAACCCGTGTTGGCTGGTGGAAAAACGGCTATCCCGAATATTTCGCCAAAGTGCTGAACAGTACGAATTGGATCGGAATCAACGTCGAAATCGACGGGATAACCTTGGATCTGGCCAAATGTGAGGTAAAAGACTTTGTCCGGGAGCTCAACATGAAAGATGGCTACCTGTCCCGGAGTTTTACGGCCGTTCTTGGCGGCGGCAAAGAAGTCTCCGTGAAGTCGGTTCGCTTCGTCAGCGTAACCCGTCGCCAGATCGGCGCGATCCGGTACGAAATAACGCCGCTCAATTTTGACGGAGCGATCGCGCTTATGCCTTATCTTGACGGCGATGTGCAGAATAAGGACTCCAACTACGAGGAGAAATTTTGGCTTGAAGTGGAAAAGGTCGCCGCAGCGGATCAATCCTATCTGACGGTCAAAACGAAAAAGCTCGATTTTCATGTGACTTCCCTGATGGCCTTTGACGTGTTTAAAAACGGCGAGAAGCTGGAGCTTCAGCCTGCTTTTTCCGAGCAAGAGAAATACGTCGCCGCCCAAGTCGGCGTTGAGGCCGGCCGCGGCGAGAAAATCGCCTTCTACAAATACGTCGCTAATGTCACTTCCCGGAATCACGAGCTCGGCGAGCTTGTATCCGCCGGTTCCAAGACGCTGGCTGATGCGAAGCGGGTTGGGTTTGACGCGCTGCTCCGCGAGCAAGCCGAGGCCTGGGCGGAGAAATGGAAAGAGAGCGACATTATCGTCGATGGGGACGTGTCGGCGCAGCAGGCGATCCGCTTTAATATTTTTCAGCTGAATCAAACTTACAACGGCGAGGATGACCGGCTTAATATCGGTCCGAAGGGCTTCACCGGGGAAAAATACGGCGGCAGCACCTACTGGGATACGGAAGCGTACTGCGTGCCGTTTTACCTCAGCACGGCGGAATCCGAAATTGCCCGCAATCTGCTGATCTACCGCTACAAGCATCTGGAAAAAGCCAAGGAAAACGCCCGTAAACTGGGCTTTACCAAAGGCGCGCTGTATCCGATGGTGACGATGAACGGCGAGGAATGCCATAACGAATGGGAAATTACGTTCGAGGAAATCCACCGCAACGGCGCGATCGCTTACGCGATATATAACTATGTGAATTATACAGGTGATAAAGCATACCTCGGCGAATACGGCCTTGAAGTGCTTGCGGAGATTTCCCGCTTCTGGGAAGGGCGCGTGAATTATTCGGCGTCCAAAGGCAAATACGTCATCCTGGGCGTAACGGGTCCGAACGAATACGAAAACAACGTGAACAACAACTGGTACACGAACCGGATCGCGGCCTGGACGCTGGAATATACGCTGGAATCGCTGGAGCATCTTAAGGAGAACGACGCCGGACATTATGCGGTGCTGGTCGACAAACTGCAGCTTCAGGACTCGGAAACGAAGCAGTGGCGGCACATCATCGACAACATGTATTACCCTTACGACGAAGAGCGCGGTGTGTTCCTGCAGCAGGACGGCTTCCTCGACAAAGAGCTCATCGCCGTGAAGGATCTCGCGCCGGGCAATCTGCCGATTAACCAGAACTGGTCCTGGGACCGTATTTTGCGTTCCTGCTTCATCAAGCAGGCCGACGTGCTGCAGGGTCTTTATTTCCTCGGCGACCGCTACGATCTAGCAGCGAAAAAGCGGAATTTCGATTTCTACGAGCCGATGACGGTGCACGAATCCTCCCTCTCCCCTTGCCTGCATGTGATTCTCGCCTGCGAGCTCGGGTATCAGGAGAAGGCCTACGAGATGTACCTGCGTACGGCCCGTCTGGACCTCGACAACTATAACAACGACACCGAGGACGGGTGCCACATTACCAGCATGGCCGGCACCTGGATGTCGATTATCCAAGGCTTCGGCGGCCTGCGCGTTGATGGCGGCGAGCTCGTGCTGCGCCCGTTCATCCCGTCGCACTGGAAATCCTTCTCGTTCAAAGTTATGTTCCGCGGCTCGCGCCTGCAAGTCAACGTTACGGAAGAAGGCATCCACGTAGCCAACGAGACGGAAATCCCGGCAGCCATCCGGATTTACGACCAAAGCTACACGGTTAGCGGACTTGGCGAAGTAAAAGCCACTCGGGCTTCGTCTGTGACGACAATTTAACGCTCCCCCTTTCGCGGTACTTATTTATTTATGGAAAAGCCGTTCCCTGGCCCATATAGGCTGGGGAGCGGCTTTTGGGTTTGAGCTTTGAGCGTTGACGGGGAGCGTTGATGGAAAGCGTTGAACGGAGAGCCAGGCTTTTGGGGGATTGACCCGTTCACTATTAACTCGATGAAACACTGTAAGTTGGACTGATGTTTTCGCTCCCCCTTTCGCACCCCACGCGAGCTCCCAGCATACGGGATTTCGCTGTATGGCGGGTGATCGGCGACTACATGCTTCTTTTCTCCAAACTTGCCGGTCTGCCGGATACAGGCTTCTCTCCTTCAACCTTACCGGTTGGTCGACTACCTGCTTCTTTCCTTAAACCTTACCGGTTGGTCGACTACTTGCTTCTTTCCTTCGACCTTGCCGGAAATAGCGGTAAATCGTGACCTTAATTTGGGCTTTGGGCTGAATAGTTGAAAAATAGCGCCTAAAAAGGGCGTTATTCTTCTAAAAAGGACGGAAATCGGCTATGTTTGAGTCACTTTGGCGGAAAAAGAGCCATTTTGTGCCGCTATTTAGCAAAAAAAGGGGCCATTCACCGGAATAGCGCCCTTTTGTACCGTTATCGTTTTCGCGAATTGCTTTATTAGTCCACTCTCCCGCAAAATCCTCCGTCAAGGAGCGACGCCCAGCACCACCATGCCGATGCCTTGAACCTCCAGGTAGCACGAGTAAGGCTCCAGTGTGCGCACATGCTCGCTGCCGAACCGCGTTTCCCAATGGCCCAGCGCGGGGAGCGTCAGCGATACCGTACCGGGGTTCGCGTTGTACAGCACGTAAAGATGGCGATCCTCATCCTCTCCGGCATGGCTCCGCAGCGTATAGGCCACCGCATGGCCCGGCGCGGCCTCGAACCGCAGATGGTCGCGAATCTCCTGCGCCGTCCGCATGCGAAACGCCGGATGCGCCTGCCGCAGCCGAGTCAGACTGCGCATGTACGATACGTCGGCCTGATGCCCGGCGCAGCGCTCCCAATCCAGCCAATTAATCTCCACGGGCGATTTGTAGCTGTTTTCGGTGCCGTTTTTCGTCCGCATAAACTCTTGCCCGGCATGGAGAAACGGAATCCCCTGGCTGGTCAGCACGATGGCCGAAGCCAGGCGGTGCATGTATCTGCGCTGTTCCTCGGATGCGCCAGGGGTGGAAAAAACGATTTTGTCCCAAAGCGTATGATTATCGTGGCACTCCACGTAATTCACGCATTGCACGGGCTCCGCCGCAAATTGCGAAATGGACCCGCCGTAGTAAATGCCTCCGGCCACGCCGCGTTTTACGCGCTCCTCGAACCCGTCGCCGCCGCTGATGAACCCTCTATGCTCCGAGTGAAAAATATCCCCTTTCACCGCATCCCGCAGCCCATCGTTAAAGTGCCCGATCCGCGGCAGCTGCCAGGCGTGGTTCTGGTTGGACCGCCGATCCTCCGGCAGCACCGTATCCATGATCCATCCCTCGCCGACCATCATGATCGAAGGGTCGATTTCATCCAGCCGGCGCCGGATTTCGTTCATCGTACCGATGTCGATCAAGCCCATCAGGTCGAAACGGAAGCCGTCGACGTGATACTCGCGCGCCCAATGCAACACCGATTCAACGATGTACTTCGACATCATCGGCCGTTCGGATGCGCATTCATTGCCGCAGAAGGCCCCGTCCGAAAAAGTGCCGTCCGCTTTGTAGCGTAAATAATATCCCGGCACGAGCTTCGTAAAATGAATCAGGTAACCGTCGAAAACATGGTTGTACACAACGTCCATGATCACCCTGAGGCCGCGTTTATGCAGCGCCTGTATCGCCCGTTTCAGTTCGTTGATGCGAGTAGCCGGAGAATAAGGATCCGTTGCATACGAACCTTCGGGAACATTATAGTTTTTCGGATCGTATCCCCAGTTGTAGTGAGGCTGATCCAGCTTGGTTTCATCCACGCTTTCCCGTGAGTAGTCGAAGACCGGGAGCAACTGGACATGCGTGACGCCAAGAGACGAGATATGATCGAGTCCCGTAGGAATTCCTTCAGGTCCGCGCGTGCCGCTCTCGGTCAAGCCAAGAAACTTCCCTTTGTGCCGGATGCCGCTGTCCGGATGAATCGATAAGTCGCGAATATGCAGCTCATAAATGACCGCATCCGTTAGCGATTCCAAGGGAGGTTTTTCGTCCTCGTCCCAATTTCCCGGGTTGGTTCCGGACAGGTCGAGCACTACCGTTTTGTCTCCGTTAACCCCAACCGCTTCGGCGTAAGGATCGGCCGCTTCATTCCACTGCGATCCGATTCTGACGCGATACGTATAATAAATATTTTGGCAGTCCTCAAACACGGTTAACACCCAGGTTCCCTGAACATCCCTCCGCATGGGAATCTCCCGGGCCGGCGCCGCATTCCACGCGTCGTAAAATACGACCCTTGCCTCCGAGGCCGTCGGCGCCCACAGCCGAAACGCCGTGCGGTCAGGGCTATAGATGGCCCCCAGGTCGCTGCCTTCATAATAAAATTTCACATCGAATTCCTGCGCAAATACAGAAATTCCGTCTGTTGCCGCCAAATCTCCATAATCAAAAACAATATCGTTTTCCTTTTGTACTGACAAACGGATTCACTCCAATCCCTTCATATTCGGCAGTACTTCTTCCGTGTACGCCCGCAGGATCTCTCCGACACTCCAGGCTTGAGTGAAGCAGCCTCTCCCGGTACAAGCGAACTCCCCGTCAAAAATCTCGGCAATTCCGCCGATTCCCCCGTCGTAAAGATGATCCTCAAACACCTCGCACATGTCCTTGGCGTCCGCCACAGCCCGAGCGCTGTAACCGTTTACCTTACAGTACGCCGTGATAAATGCGCCTAGCGGAAAGGCCCATGCCGTTCCCATATGGTATGCGGCATCCCGATCCATCAGTTTCCCGATGTACCTGGCTTTGTATTCCGGGTCGCGAAAAGACAGCGAACGCAGGCCGTATGGCGTGTAAAGCTCCTGATGCACTGTGCCGACCACCTTAGCCGCTTGCTCCAAAGGCAGCATCGTAAACGGCAAAGACACGGCCCAGATCTGATTCGGTCGGATCGCGGCGTCGTCCGCATAACTTCCGTCCGCCTGCTTCACGTCGACGACATCGTACAAGCAACCCGCTTCGGCATTCCAGAAACGCCGGTTAAAGGATTCATGGACTTTTTGTGCCAATTTATCATATGGCGAGGGTTGCCCGAAATGTTCCGACAGCTCTGTCATGACACAAAGCGCGTTGTACCACAAAGCGTTGATCTCGACCGGTTTGCCGTGCCTCGGCGTAACGACCCAATCCCCGACCCGCACGTCCATCCAGGTAACCTGATCAAGCCCGCTTCCCGCGCGGATGAGCCCGTCGTCGTCCATTCCTATGGAAAAATCGGCACCATCCCGGTAAGCGTCGATAATCTCAAGCAGCTTCGGAAAAATATTTTCGCGAACGAACCTATAATCATCTTCCCCACCCGTATGTTTCAAATATTCATAGACCGCCTCAAAATACCAAAGCGAGGCGTCCACCGTGTTATAATACGGCTCCTGACCGTCGTCGGGAAACATATTCGGAATCAACCCGCCACGCACGTACTTTGAAAAAGATTGCAAAATTTCGCGCGCTTCGCCGTATCTTTTGGTCGATAACGTGAGTCCGTGCATCGCGATCATCGTATCCCGGCCCCAATCGGTGAACCAGGGATAACCGGCCAAAACGGTCTTCAGTCCCGTCGATTCCCGGTCGACGATAAAATGATCCGCCGCCTCCACAAGGCGGTCGGCCAGGCGGTCGCCGTATCCCGCCGCCCGGACCAGCCCGTTCATCCGCTCTTTATATTCGCGGACAATCGTAAATCCGTCCTTTTCGTCCAGCGGCTCGGTGGAGCATTTGATATAAAAACGTTTGCTTTCATAGGGCTCTACCGTCAGATGGATTTCATACGGCGTATAATGGCAGTCCACCCCTAGAAAACCGTTCCGGTTCTCAAACGAGTAAAAATGCCCTTCATCGTACACATGAGTCGGCGTCGCCATAGTGGTGGGCAGTGTAGAGCGGTCCAGGTAGGTCCCCGCCGAGGTTATAAAGGCAATCGTCGTCTTCGGGCTGCTCACCGGCATAAGCTGCAGCAGGTTTCCGTTCAGACGCGTCTCAAACCGCAGACTTCCCTTCTCCGACACCGCACCGGCCGATCGATAATTGAACAGCGGCAATAGCTTCACCCGGGTTCGCTCCTTGCCGCCGGTGATGTCATAGCATACCGTGACCGTATTATGCCCATATTCCAGGGCGATCGTTTTGCGGAGACGTACATCCTCCACCTGATAATCATATTCCGGCACCGTATCCAGCTTGAAACGCCGTAAATACTTCTGGCCGTTTTTGGCCCAATTCATATATTGCTGGGAAGTCAGATCATACTCTCTCCCCCCGATTTCAAGCTGCTCCTGCGTTCTTGTAAAAACCAAAAACCGGTTTACCGGCGCTTTGGCCGAAGCGACCAAGTATCCGTGCGACATCCGGTATCCCCCGCCGGGAACCGAATGGTTGGCATACCCGCCGATCCCGTTGCCAATCAGCCACTCGCGTTCATTTCCTTCCTCCATCGTACGCCAGGCGCTGCGTCCCAAAATGTATGCTCGGTGTTCCATGCCTTTTCCCCTTTCAAAGCCAGAGAGCAATCTCCGAATAATCCCTTGGTTAAACGTTTACGTTCCTATCTGTGGTGCATTATATCACCGTTGCTTCTTTGAGGTCAATCGTTTGCACAAAGTCGGATGGATGGGGCGCCGATGTTTCGATTACATTGTTCTCCCCTACTCTTACGGCCATAAATTTTGACCATTTTGACGCCGCTAATCACATGGCCGGGGTAGCGAATGTTGCACTTTATACAACAATTTGGGCATGAACCAAACGATGCGGCTCAAATGTTGTATTTTATGCAACAAATTAGCCTTAAAGGCCATTTTTACGCTGATTTACTGTGTTTTTTGTGCACTTTATACAACAATTTGGACTTTAACAACCTGGAATGCTCAAAAATGTTGCACATTATACAATATTTCAACTCTTTAAATGGCTACCCGCCACCTCTTTAAGCAAACGCAAGCCCTCTATTGGAAAATTAGCAGCAAAGGGGTAGTGAGAAGGACGGTTACAGATGAATATCCAGATGGGAGTGAACGTCGAGCGGACTTCCCCTCCAGGGCGTGTAATGGTTTGTGTTGAATTTTGTGTGCGGGTTACGTGCCGGATCGTGTGCGGGGCGGGTGTTTGGGTGTGTACGGGTAGTATGCCCAGGTCATGTACGGAGCCTGTGTTGGTTATATGTTGGGTCATATGTTGGGTCATATGTTGGGTCATATGTTGGGTCATATGTTGGGTCATATGTTGGGTCATATGCCGGATCGTGTATCGGTTGTGTGCCGGGGGTATTTGCCAGAGCGTGTACCGGTTGTATGCAGGGTTATGTGTTGGATTTGTGCAAGGCGTATACGGGTCATGTGCCGATTGTATGCCGGGGTCATGTGCAGAGCGTGTGCGGTATTATGCATTGTTGTACTATGGTTTGTGCGTGCGGGGGTAATGTAGGGGCGTGCGTGACCGCTAGGGGTGCGGAGGGTGGCGCAAAGGCCGGTTCGGGGTTTAACTGTTCACAAAAACAAAAAAGAGGAGCGACTCCGTCGCCCCTCCAAAAATACTTGCCCTTGCGTCCATGTGCCAATCTAGCGTGCTCGGATGCGGATTAGCTCGCCTTTTTGCTGATGTAGTCCAGGTCATCCGCCAGCAATTTGGCAAAATCTTTCGCGATGCCAAGTCCGGACTGCGCTTTGATGGTAGTCTTTAGAGCCGTGATTTTGATGCCGCGCTCCAGCTTGAGCTTGGATTTTTGCAGAGAAGCGACCTGAGCCTCCAAAGCAGTGGCAATCCCCTTAACCCTGAAGTAGTGCTTAGCTTCGCCGAGGTCGATCAGCTCATCCAGATGCGCGATGTCGATCGTGACTTCAAAGGTGAGCTTCGCCGATGATTTAAGTCCGGCTGCGTCCTCCGCCTGTACGATCAGCGTGTGCGGCCCGGCCGATTGGGAGAATGGAACGATGCCGGCCGTACCGGCGATGCTTTTACCATCCAGCGTATAGGTAGTCTTGGCGATACCGCTAACTTGATCTTCCGCGCTGACGGTAAAAGGAACGGCTGCATCGGTCTGCAGCACGGTCTTCTCTCCAGCAAATGCAACCAGTGGCGCCGTTTGATCAATGTTAATGTAAAGCAGCTTGGCGGTCTCCGCGTTTCCGGCCTGGTCCAGCGAACGGTATTCAATGACGTATCTTCCGTCCGCGATAAGCGTAACCGGAGCGGAAGTTTCCGTCCAGCTTCCCTCGTTCACCCGGTACTCGGTGTGAGCAAGCCCGCTGCCGCCGCCGTCTTCGGCGCTAAAGGAAATCGACACCGCCGACACGTTGTAGACGGACGGTCCTTCTTTGCCGGCTACAATAGCCGTCGTGACCGGTGCAACTTGATCATACAGAGCAAAATGCTCCAGCTTCAGCGGCTTTAATTGGAACGTGCCGCGGAAAACGGAAGAAATGCCCGTTACGCTGATCCGCGATCCTGCCGGAAATGCAGAGTTAAACGCCGTAAGATTAATGCCCGTTCTGCCGTCGACCCGGATGCGGGTTGAGACTCCGTCTCCACGAACTGCGTCAAATTCGAACGATCCCGCAGGCGTGGCCTGAACGACATTCCGGATTTCCACGTTTTGCAGCGAAATCAGGCGCCCTTGGTTGCTGTCGTCGACAGCCGCCTGAACTTCCGGCTCGGGAAGCGGCGCCGTCCCCAGATCTTCGATCACGATCGGGTTCTCCAGCTCGACTTCCCCGTTGTACAGCGTTTTGCTTGCGCTGATGCGAATCAGATCTCCGGCATGGTAACCGGCTGCCGTCTGATAAACATAAATTCCGCCGGTTTCATCCTGCACGTAAAACCCTTGGCCGCCAAACAATCCCGGTTCGGAAGTAACGACGCCTTCCACCGTAACCACCGTACCGTCCGCAGCTTGTCGGGCATCCGCAATGGATACCGGATCCGGCACCGCCGGATGGTCGCCGGGAAGCGGCTCCGCGTTAACGTTCGCAATCGTCACCGTCTTCGTGTTGACGTTGGCGCTGCCGCGTTTGAGCCGCAGATTCGCGCTGCCGGAAAGCCCCGGCTTGAACTGAACGGTCAGATCCATAGCGGCGTGCCCTTGAGCATTGCCCGTGACTGAAAACGTCGGGCTGTAGTTGTAATCGGACCAGCCGCCGCTGCCGTTGTTAAATCTGGCAATTTGCTCTCCGCCGTTCAGATAGAAGCCGACTCTAAGATCCGTAACCGTCTGCCCCGGCGTTAATCTGTCTACGGTCAAACGGATTTGGAATTCCTGAGCGCTTGGCAGCTGCGCCTGATGAACGAAAGCAAACACCGGATCCGTCGTCGGAGCCTGGGTCGAACCATAAGAGCCCGGCTTAAACGTCGCCGGATCATACCATTTGTACCCGGCGGCCGGCGCGGACCATGGTTCCGGCTGCGGCTCGGTCGTTAGCTCCGGCTCCTCGCTGGCGCCAAGCTGCGTTGGCGTATCGAGCTGCAGACCCGGCACTTGATCGAGCGATGTGTAGCTTTCATCGTAAGCGAGCCATTTCACGATTTGCACCAGGAACAGCCCGTCATTGACTTCTTTGAAACCGTCGTATGTTGTTTTCGTTTGTCCGGTTTCCTCCCGGACATATTTCGGCGTGATATCCTCAACCGGTGAGGAGTCGCCGATGAAAGCGGCTTTGCCAAGTCCCAGTTTGGAGATCGCGGCAAACGGACCTTCCGGCCGTCCCCCTCCGTTATACACGCCGCTGTCCACCGCGCTGCCCCATGCAGGGGCGCCAGTAGGAACATAAACGATGCCTTTGGCTTTTTGCGGATCCAGGATGGCCAGCGTGGAGCCGGCATGAACGGCTACCGCTTGCACTCCCGTCGTGATGCCAAACGATTGGCTCGGACTCACGATGTCGGTCGCGTTGACGTCGCCGAGCGCGTTGTAGCGGAATCGCAAGCCGAAATTGTCCGCCAGCCAGTCCGAGCTGGAAAGGCCTTGCATGGCCGGAGATGCCGCTTCCTCCGCGCTCATGCCTTTGACCGGATTCTCGAAAGCGCCGCGGCGAAAGCCGTTGAACGCTTCGGAAGCATCCCAGCGGTTTTTGTTGCGGTCGGAGTTATAGTGGTCCGCAATAAAGAACACGGCCCCGCCGTTTTGTACATACTGCACCAGAGCCTGCTGCTCCGAAGCTTTGAACGGAATATCGGCCTCCGGAATAACGAACACATCATAATTATGCAGCACATCGTAAGTGATCGCCTGCTCCCCGAACGTGTACGGAATCGGGCGGTCCAGCGAATCTACCGTGAACAAGGCGGCGCGCAGACCATCGGCAAAGTCCGAGAAGGCTCCGTCGATAACCCAATCCGCAGCGCCAGCCGTTTGAGCGTGACTGTTGTCAAACAGTACCTTTTTGCCGGTTCCGTCAGGCAAGGTCGGCGGCTGTCCCGGATCCGGATTGCCGCTGCCAGGGTCCTCACCCGGGTCTTGTCCGGGATCTTCGCCCGGATCGGGGTGCTGCGCGGACAGCTCAATGGCCGTCACGCTTTTCAGGCCGGGAAAATTGTTGTACGCGGCCAGCGAACCGGATACGGTAACCTGCTTCCCGATTAAATCAGGATTGCTCTGCAGGCCAAACTGTGCCCGAAATCCCGCAGGGACCTGAACGTCTACCAGCTTTGTTTTGTCCCGTTCTCCCGCCGTGTCGGCCATCAGGAAGTTAAAATCATTGGTGAACGGCGGATCGAAATCGGCGGTTAACGAACCCGTTGCATGACCTGCGATATACCCCGTTACGCTGACGACTTCTCCATTGTTTCCTTTTGCAATCGTGTCAGCCACGGTTAAGGAAGTTGCCTCCGCTGCCGCTGACGGAGCAATCTGCGTCTCAGATGACTGCAGCGCCGGCTGATCCGCCGGAAGGGTCTCACTTAAAGCGTCTTGCGCCAAACTTGGCGCTTCTGCAGAAATCTCCAGTTGTCCTCCAGGGACAACGTCCTCCGCCGCAGCGAACGACGTGCCGCCCGGAATGCCGGTTGCCGCCAAGGCACCCGCCAAGGCCCAACCCAGCAGCTTATTTTTCCATTTTGCGCTCATCAAAGATCCATTCCTCCCCACAACTTTATAATAGACTACTTAACTATCATATTTTAAAATAAATTGTTTATTATTGGCTGACCGTTAAAATAATGTAAAATCGTATTTTCATAGTTACAAACAGCACAGCTTTTTCCCTTTGACTCCATATAAAGTGGAAGGACAACAGGAGGAATCTATGAATGAGACAAAAACATCTATTCACTTTAGGACTGCTCACCCTATGCCTTTTTAGCCTGATCATCCTCGGCGGCTGTGAAACCGCCTCGAACCATAATGCGGATAAACCCGCCAAACCGGTAAAGGGGCAGCCGCTGGATATCTTTGTGGCCACCGACGTTCATTACCTTAGCCCCAAGCTGCATGACAGCGGCAAGGCATTTCAGGATTACGTCAATTTGGGCGACGGAAAGCTGCTGACCTATATCGATGAGATCAGCGATGCATTTGTGGCGGAGATCGCGGAGAAAAAGCCTCAGATCCTTATTCTCAGCGGAGATTTGACGAACAACGGCGAAAAAGCGAGTCACGAGGGCCTTGCCGCCAAATTGAAGAAAATCGAAGCTGGCGGAACGTCCGTATACGTGATTCCCGGGAATCACGATATCAATAATCCTTGGGCGCGCAGAATACAAGGGGACGCGCAGTACAAAACGGACTATATTTCTCCAAAAGATTTCCGCAAAATTTACGGAGATTTCGGGTATAACGAGGCCGTTTCAAGCGACTCGGCCACTTTGAGCTATTTGGCAGCCGCTTCCGACGACCTGTGGCTGCTTATGCTCGATACGAGCCAATACGACAACAACGAGCTGTTCGGGTTCCCTCAAACGGATGGAGAGATTCCGGCGTCCACGCTGAAATGGATTGCGGAGTGCTCCAATAAAGCCCGGCAGCAAGGGGTTCGCGTCCTGACCGTCACGCATCATAATTTGATCGATCACAGCGGGGTGGCAAACAAAGACTTTACGCTTAACAACAGTCAGGATGTCGTTTCCTCGTTTGAGAAGGACGGACTAGGTCTTGTCTTGTCGGGGCATGTTCACGTTCAAGATATCCGCGAGACGAACTCCGGCATTTACGACATCGCCACCGGCGCTTTCAGCGTAAACCCGCATCGTTACGGAATGATCCGTTACAATCCGGCGGATCATGCGCTGGACTATACGGCTACCCAGGTAGATGTTGCAAAATGGGCCCGCGAAAACAAGATCAAAGACGACAACCTGCTCCATTTCGAGACATACGCGCGGGAATTTTTTGAAAAAGTATCCTACGCGAAAACCTCCGGCAGATTGAACGACGATCCAAGCTATACCGAGGCGCAAAAAAAAGCCATCGCTCAGACCATGGCGGACCTCAATGTCATGTATTTCGCCGGAACGGCCAACCAGCACCGGGACGAGTTGATCCAAAGCGAAGGGTACAAGCTGTTGCAGCAAGCCAAATCGTCGTTTCAGCAAAAATACATGCTAAGCATCCTGGAGCCTAAAGCGCTGAACAACACGGCTTTGCATATGATTCTACAGGGGCCTTGAGAAAAAAATTCGAAAAGACCCGCTCCGCAACTTCATAAATGCGGAATGATTTGCTGTTTTTCTATCATCAAAAAAAGGTTATTGTCCGCAAAAGGGCAATAACCTTTTTTTATATTACTTCGCTGCAGCCTGTTTACTCTCCGGCTTTTGCCAGCATGCCCCGGGCGATCCAGACTCCCGCCGCCCCGGCCTGAGCCAGGCCGCGGGTGATCCCCGCTCCGTCTCCGCCGCAGAACAAACCTTCGATTTCCGTTTCCAGCGATTCGTTAAGCTTCGGACGGGCGGAATAAAACTTGGCTTCCACTCCGTAGAACAGCGTATGCTCCGAAGCAACGCCCGGCGTCACTTTGTCGAGCGCCTCCATCATTTCGATCAAGCTTTTCATCGTATTGTACGGGAGCACAAGGCCTAGATCTCCAGGGACCGCTTCTTTTAGCGACGGCTCCAAAAATCCTTCGGAAATGCGTCCCGCCGTAGACCGCCGGCCGCGAAGGATATCGCCGTATTTTTGAACAATCACCCCGCCGTTCGACAGATCGTTTGCTCTTTGGCAAATTTCCCGCGCGTATTCGTTGGGTTTATCGAACGGATCGGTGAACTTGTGCGAGACCAGCAAAGCAAAATTGGTATTGGACGAGCCCAATGCCGGGTCCTTGAAGGAATGGCCGTTAGCCGCCATTACGCCGCTGTGGTTCTCCACCACTACATGGCCTGACGGATTGCTGCAGAAGGTGCGGACGCGAGTGCCAACCGATGTGTTGTAAATAAATTTGCCTTCGTACAGATGCTCATTGATTTCCCGCATAACTACATCGGAGGTCTCAACACGAACGCCAACATCCACCTGGTTGTTTGCCATTTTCAGGCGCCGTTCCTTCAGAATTTCCGTAAGCCAAGCCGAACCGTCCCGCCCCGGGGCGATCATGACCAGGTTCGCCTCGTGCTCTTCGCCGGATTTCAGCCGGATGCCGCGCACTTGGTGGATTCCGTCTTTTTTAACCGTAATGAGATCTTCGACCTCAGCCTTATACATCATATCGACCCGGGGGTTTAAATACTCGTAAATCGACTTCAAAATCTCCAGGTTTTGCTCGGTTCCAAGATGACGAACCTGCGCCCGGAGCAGCTTCAGTCCCGCGGCATAGCCGCGCTGCTCAATGCTGCGGACGGCTTCCGTCATCGGATCGGTGATGCTGGTTGTCGCCCCGTGCTCCAGATTGATGTCATCCACGTATTTGATCAGCTCCAGCACCTTGGAAGGAGCGATATAATCGGTAAGCCAGCCGCCGAATTCCGTTGTGATGTTGAATTTCCCGTCGCTGTAAGCACCCGCCCCGCCAAACCCGGCGGTAATCGAACATGCGGGCAGACAGCCGGCAAATTCCTTGCGTCCCGCGGCCGGAGGACAAAGCGTGATTTTCCCTTCCAAAATCGGACAACGGCGACGGTAGATATCATGTCCTTTGTCGACCAGCAGCACTTTCCAATGAGGAGCTTTCCGGGTTAATTCGTAACATGCAAAAATACCGGCCGGCCCCGCTCCAATCACGATAGCATCATATTTGCTCATTGGTTTTATTTCCTCCCAAGGTTTTTCGAGTTAAATAAAAAATCCCGCCTATGAATAGGTATGCCAATCCACCTATTCGTAGCCAGGAATTTATGGTCCCTTGTAGAAACCCCCAAACCTTATCTTTGAGGATATACGAATTTCAAAAATCCTATTCGGTTATTTCGCAACAACAGAAGTATATTCCAAGAATAACGTATGTGTCAATCGCTAAACCCACAAATATTCGTATTTATTTGTAATAAAGACGTAAAACCAGAAGAAAATTAACTCTATGTTCGTCTAAATCCGAACATTAATATGATGAACAAAAAACCAAATCATTTAAAAAATCCTCGCGGCACGCCCGGATGAATCGATTTTCGATGTTGCTTCGTATATACTAAAGGTATCTTTATTTTAAATTTTCTTTATACGGAAAAGGAGTAGATGTTCGAAATGGACAGTGACAGGCTTTTGGTATTTTACTTGGTTTTGGTCGTGATTTTGATCGCGCTGACGGCATTTTTCGTGGCGGTAGAGTTTGCGATCGTTCGTGTT
This sequence comes from Paenibacillus terrisolis, assembly GCF_056171975.1. Classification (NCBI taxonomy): domain Bacteria; kingdom Bacillati; phylum Bacillota; class Bacilli; order Caryophanales; family Paenibacillaceae; genus Paenibacillus; species Paenibacillus terrisolis. Next base: position 57,533 of record NZ_JBKFGG010000016.1, read on the forward strand.
CGGGGAAGCAGGATTGATCAGCTGATTGGTGAAGGGCGCAAAAACGCGCTTGCCGTCAAACAGGTCACCTCCCACTTGGACGGATATTTATCCGCATGCCAATTGGGGATTACGATCACTGCGCTCGGACTCGGCTGGCTGGGCGAACCAACGGTGGAGAAAATGCTGCATCCGTTGTTTAACAGCCTCCAAGTACCTGAAGCATTGGGCAGCGCCCTTTCTTTTATCATCGCATTTATTGTGATTACTTATTTTCATGTTGTCGTGGGGGAATTGGCTCCCAAAACGGTAGCCATCCGCAAAGCGGAAGAAATCGCCATGCTTACGGCTAGACCATTGATTCTGTTTACCAAAATCATGCGCCCCTTTATCTGGGCCTTGAACGGTTCGGCAAACCAACTGGTGCGCCTGTTCGGCATTAAGCCGGCCTCCGAGCATGAAGACGCGCACTCGGAAGAAGAACTGCAAATCATCCTTAACGAAAGCTTCGAAAGCGGCAAGATCAATCAGAGCGAATACGGTTACGTCAACCGGATTTTTGCCTTCGATAATTTGCTCGCCAAGGAAATCATGGTGCCGCGCACCGACATGGTGTGCTTATATATAGACAAGTCGCGGCAGGAGAATCTGGATATCATTAAAGAACAGCAGTATACCCGTTTCCCGGTTGTAGACGGCAGCAAGGATAACGTTATCGGGATCATCAATACGAAGCAAATTTTTCTCGCCTATGACGGCAACCCGGATTTGGAGCTCGGCTCCCTGCTGCAGCCGGTGATGGCGATTTCGGAGGTAACTCCGGTAAATGAGCTCCTCAAAAGAATGCAGCGCGAAGGCACCCACATCGCAATCCTGATCGACGAGTACGGAGGAACGGCCGGACTGGTCACTATCGAGGACATTCTGGAGGAAATCGTCGGCGAAATCCGCGACGAGTTCGACAAGGAAGAAGAAGAACCGCTGATCCGGCTAAGTGAAACTCATATCATCGCCCAAGGTACTGTAAACGTTAATCATATTAACGATATCCTGCTTACCGACCTCAATACCGAGGATGTGGACACCATCGGAGGATGGCTCTACGGCATGTATCCGGGCATGGATGTCGGCGAAACGCTGGAGCATGAGGAGTTGACCTTCAAGCTTCTGGAAAAAGAGCCTCACCGCTTCAAAAAGCTCGAAATCGTAAAACATATCGGCAAAGAACAAGCCTTGAGCCACGCGTAAAAATGGCGTTGTACGTCACGCGGCTCACAGCGCGGGTCGCAGTGTTGGGTTCAATGACGGCGGTAATCGGCAGGTCGACCATATGCGTTCCCTGCTGAAAGCACAGAAGGCCTGCGATAGTTAGTCTCCCATTCATTTTTGGGGAGCCTCGTGGTTCGAAATAAACATAAAAAGACGCTCCGGCGTCTTTTTTGCATGCGTAGGGACCGAGCGTACTTAAGTTTTGTCGTGACTTACGTTGACGAAGCGATCACATTGAGCCAAGGTTCATGTCTCTCGGTCCTTCGCGATGGCCGGCCTTTGTTCTCACGTGTTTCACCGGCTCTCGAACCTACATTGTCTTAGACCCGCTAACGCCGACTGTCACACTTCGTCACTTCCTCAGTTCCACAGTCAGTTGGACACCCTTCTGCAGCTCATCCCCCCGCTGTTCGCCAACGGTCACTTCGACACTTCCACTGTCCCTCTGTCCCGTTTCACGTCCACCGCCATCGTCCCTACCTCACTCTAACGGACCGGAAAAGCGTTATTTCCGCTTTTTCCGCCCGAAAACAACTCTAACGGATTCAGTTGACCTTATTCCGCTCATTTCCCCGCTATTATTACTCGTTTGCGCCAATTAACGACTCCTGAGTCCGTTAGAATCGGGATACCTGTGGCTTTTGCTAAATAAGGACACTGGAGTCCGTTAGAATTCCGGAGGCAGCGGATATCCCGAAGGTTAGAAGCTAACCGGCAACACTGTTCCATCAACTCCTGTACTCCCCGGCATTTTATCCAACGGCATCTTTATGACGTCAACATCTATATTCCATCTGCACCAATTTTCTGAAGGCGTCCATATCCCTGCTGCACTTATCGCTCATTCACTGCTATTCACTCTTATTCACCGCTTATTCACTCTCACTGCTCCTTCACTTTCATTCACCGCTCCAGCTTCTCCCGGACCTCGGCAACCTCGCTATCCCGAGGGAGCTCATCCCCATAGCGAACTTTATAATACAAGGAGAGCAGGGATCCCACTCCACCAGGCAGATTTTCAATGGAGATCCGCCCCTTGGGAGTGCCGTTATGGTCTGGCCCCATGCCCCGATGACCGGTCTGGTCAAAGCGCGGTGTGTTCAAGGTTGAGCCCAGAGCTGGGTTTGGAGCTGGGTTTGGAGCTGGGTTTGGAGCTTGGCCCGGAACCCGGCTCGACTCCATTCCCGTTTCTTTACTCAGATCGGCACCTAAGAGCCTGCTTCGAAAGCTGTCCCGCTCGTTACCGGACTGCCCTCGGCTTTTAGGTCCACCTTTTCTCGAACGCTGACCAGGGTTACCGCCAGGATTCTGCCCCGTGTTCGGCCCCGTGTTCGGCCCCGTGTTTTTCTCCTTGCCTTTGCCCCGCTCCATGTTTTTGCCATGTTCCTTGCGCTTCCCTTGCTCCATCATGCCACGTGCCAGCTGTAGATCCTCCGCCAATTCCAGCGGTGTCAGATGGGGGTTGATTTCATAACCTTCATCGTATCTGGCGCGCAACTGCCGACGATACAAGAACCGTATCCGCTCTTTGTTGTCTTTCATATCCTCCCAGCGCTCCCGGCGCCGGCCGGGAGCGAACCAAGTGTCTCTCACATCCATCAATTTGCGCATGGCCGCTTCCCAGGAAAAAATATTGGCTTCTTCGTCCCGGTAAGCCGCCTGTTTTCCGACTCTTCCTTCACGGCGCAGCAGGGCAAGCAAACGATCGAGAGTTTGCCGCCAAATTCCGCCCGCATTCCGGTACAGCCAATAAAGCGCGAATCCGGCAATGGCAATCAACGCCGCGGTTCCCAGCACATAAAAAGCGACGTCCAGCAGGTGAGACAGCAAGCCCGGCTTATTATCCGCGGGCGGAAACATTGGCTGCGGAGGGGGCGGTTCAACCGGCTGAGGCTTTGCCGGAGCGGTTGTTCCCGGCCGGAACAACCAGCGTACCACGCTCTGCACGAGCCGCCATATTACACCGCCTATCCAGCGGCCCGCACCCGCGGCAAGCAGAACGGAAACGGCGACAATGGCTGCGATAAAGAGCTGATTATGACGGCGCAGGCCACCCGGCACCCGTTCGGATGGATCGCCGGACAGCGAACTGTATTTCAAATACTGGTGATTGGTCACCAGAAGAGTCAACGCCAGAACCGCGATCCCTGCCCATGTGATCAAGGGCCGCCAAACCTCTAGCGACGGGATCCGCGGAAACGCGATCCCCGCCGCGAAATATAAAAGCACGCCGGTCCATTGCATCCGGTAGTTGCCGATTCGGGAGGCCGCCGTCAAGCCCTGCAGGAAACAAACCGCGCCGGCTATAGCAAGCAGCACGGCATCAACGGACACTCCTTCGGCGGAAATGACCAGAGCGGCCAGTGCCGCACCGATCAGGACGGATGTTCCTAACCGCTGCCAAAGCATTCGCAGGCGTTCCATAAGCAGCACGCCAAGCAACAGCAAAAGCGGCAGCGCGAAAAGCCACTCTACCCGGAACCCCGAAGGGAACGAAAAAGTGGCGAAAACCAGCCAAAGCGGCAGTAAAAGTATGGTCTCAAACAAGCACGTAAGCAAGCAGCGCAGCGATTGCTTTTGAAAAAAGGAAGCAGCGGATGGCATGATCAAACCTCCCACGCGGATGTTAAATTCTGCCGAACAGATCCATCATACCATAATCCCCGCCTACCGCCGCGTCAGCAATCCATCCTAAGGTTGAATTTTTCAAAATTAAGGGCCTCGAATCCGGCCAATAATCAATAAACCCCCGCCTCTCTTTTTTGAGAAGCGGGGGGCGAACTGCCTTAGCGATCCTTACGGACACCATTGCATCTTTCACGGACCACCTTAGTAGTCTATCACTGGCACCTACATTTTTCACAAACAGCTTCGCAAGCTTTCGAATCACACCGCCGAAGTTTCGCTGAAGCCGATATGCTGTACAAGCAGCGGATTCTTCCGGGACTCCGTTTCAAATTCGACCATCTCGCTCAGACCGTCATAAAGCGTATATCCCGGCTCCCACCACAGCTCTTCCCTGGCTCTGCCGTTATCCAGCACGCTGTGCTCAATGTCGCCGGCTTGAGCGGGGAGAAACTGCGGGGAGACGTTCCTTGCGCATAGTTCCTTAAGAATATCGACGACCTCGAGAAGAGAAACGCCAACCCCGCCGCTGATGTTCATAACCTGTCCTTTCCCGCCCCGAAGCGCGGCTGCGTTGGCATTGGCCACGTCTTTAACATAAACGAAATCCCGAGTTTGTTTTCCGTCGCCATAGATTTCGAGCGGAAGTCCGGCCATCATGCGCTCAACAAATGCGGTGAGAACGCCGTCTTCTCCCGTTCGGGTCTCCCGAATTCCGTATACATTGGCATATCTAAGAATCGTATAATCGAGATCATGACACCGGGCAAAGGATTGGACATACATTTCCGAGACACGTTTCGACACGCCGTAAAAAGACACCGGCTCGGTCACGTGATTTTCTCCTACCGGCATTTGACGGGGATTACCGTATACCGCAGCGGACGAAGCGTACACGAGCTTTTTTACCTGATATTTGACACATTGCTGCAGCAGGTTGACCGTTCCCATAATGTTGTTTTCGGCATCGTCGGTCGGATTCAGCAGCGAACGGCGCACGCTGACCTGCGCGGCCAGATGAATGACGCAGTCCGGCCGTTCTTCGGCAAATATAGCTTCCAGCTTGTCGGAAATGATATCCTGTTGATAGAATGTAACCGACTCGTCCATATTTTGCGTTCTGGCAGGGGTTCTGCGGTCGACAACAACGACACGATCCCCCAGTTCAATGAGCCTTGCCACCGTATACCTGCCGATAAACCCTGCTCCCCCGGTTACTAGTACCTTCATCCGATCTTACTCTCCCATTCCTACGAAAATTTTCAGTCTCAACACCATATGTCAGGAAGATGGGAAATATACGAATACGCATTTTTTTCTTTTATTTTCGTAAGCATAATATACAAGTCCGCTTCAAAAACACTCCAAGGCAGCGTGAAAATATGAAAAAGCCGAAAAAAAAGAAGTTTTCTCCGGTTTTGTTGCTGCTTGCCGGCTTCGTGTTCTGCCTGGCGATTCCCGCCTTCATCACAATATGGCCGGACCCGGACCGTCACCTTCCTCCCGCCGTGCTGAACGTCAAAGAAGCAGGTGCCAAAGGCAACGGCTTAAGCGACGATACGGAGGCATTTGTTAATGTGCTGAGAAAAGCGGCTTCCTACCGGCAAGGAGCTCGGGTCATCGTCCCGGCCGGCACATATCTCATTGGGGTTAAGAAGCCGCTTCAGCTTAACAGCAACATTACCCTCATCGGTCAAGGGAGACCGGTGCTGAAGTTCGGCGTTTTGGATCAAAACGGCTTCGGATACGAAGCTGTTGCCGTCAACGGCAGCAATATCGGTATGGACGGAATCGTCATCGACGGCCAACGCCGCCTGCTCCGCGGCATCGGCATTCATACCGGCTCTTCCAATGTGCAAATCGCAAACAGCGTCATTCGGGATCTCACGCAATCGGACAATCCCCAAAGCGGGATGTACTCCGCCGTGGTCTCCGGTATCATGATCTACGGCGGCACCTCGGATATCGATATTGAGGCATGCACCATCACGTCGGTCTCGGCAATCCATTCGAGCCCCGTAGCGCGGGGGATCATGGTTCTGTATGAGCCCGGGCAGCCCATCGCCCGCTCCGTGCGCATCGCCGGCAACGCAATCTCGCATATTACGCCGCGAGAGGATGCCGACGGAATATTTTTTGACAAACCTCAGACAGGTTCCGCCCTCTCGAACTCCGTCATTGAGAACAATATCATTCACCACGCCGCCAAAAGAGGCATCAAAATTTCCGCTCCGGGAATCATTATTCGAAACAACCGCATCACGAACCCCTATTCGGGAAATAACCATTACTTGTTTCCGGCCGAGGAAACGCTGCCGCAGGACATGTATTCGGCCATTTCCGTTTATGCCAGCGAGGTTACGGTGTCGGGAAATATCATTGACGGAGCCGGCAGCTACTATGCGGCCATCGAAGCGGATTCGGGCCCTTTAACCGGGATCGTCATCGAGAACAATACCATTTCCGGAGGTAGCGGATCAGCTACTCCCGCTCCGGACTCGAGTGGCATCCGTCTTGGCGACGTCCGGGAATTCAGCATTACGGGCAATACCATCGGTCATGTGGAGACGGGAATACGCCTTGATGAACAGAAGGGACTACCCTCGTCACAATCTCCGATCGAAGACGGCAAAATTGCGGACAACCGCATGCAGGATGTGGAAACCCATATCCGGCGGCCGCGGTAAATCCGGATTTACCAAGCCCGACAGACCGGGATACAAACAAAAGAACCTTACTTCTTCCGTACAAACGGAAAAAATAAAGTCCTAAGGCTTCGACTGTTTTCATTTCGGCGGCAGCATTCCTCCGATTTATTTAACCGTAACATTCACGTTTGTAGAGGCGGTTCGTACAGTAAAGGTCTTCGCCGTAATTTTGTTGCTCAAACAAGAAATATTCTTCTGAACGTAACCGCGAAGATAAGTGCTGAGATCGATGCCGCCGCCCTTGCTCATCTTGATGATGTTGTCTTTGATTAGTCCTGCCTCCGCATTTTGCCACGTCCACACGGCGCGCTCGCCGTTCGTTATCGTGTTGGAGAGAATCCGGAAGTCCTTGATATTGCCGAGACGAATGGCCGTTGTGCCCGTGATGTTGCTTTTATCCCCCATGGCGAGGGTGTTGTTCTGAATCGTGACCGCATTCACCGCAGGGCCCGCCGACACTTCGATGGTGGCGTAAAAGCTGCCGGCGCCGCCGATTTTATTGCCGTCCGCAACGTTATTGCCGCCGTAAATGCTGATTGCGGAATACATATCGGGAGCAAGGCTGCCTTTTTGCGAGCCTTGATATTTGTTGTTGTTCAAATACGGGTTGTTGATCTCATTCCCGCGGACGATGACTCCTTCGGCGTAAATCTTGATCGCCCGTTTGGCGCAATAGTCGAATCGGTTGCCTGCGATCAAGCCGGCGACGCTTTCCCCCTGGTTGTTATCCATGGCCGGGTCCTCGTAGTATACCCCATCGCTATCGTCCGCCGGAGTGATATGGTGAATATAGCAATTTTGAATCGTGACGTTCTTGGCCGCGCGTTCCTTGCTGCCCCAGGTCGTCGTTACGTAAATCCCCCGGGCAACCAGACTTGATCCGGTTGGATTTTGGGCGGCCACCTTTGAAACTTCCGAATCGGTAATAGCGATCGCGTTTGTATTGCCGTAAACGACAATTCCCGACACTACGCCGGTATAGAACTCGCTTTTACGGTCCGTGCTATGAGTCGCGTTCGCCGCCGCTATATTCGTTACCGTAACCTGCGAGCTGCCTCCGCCAATGACGAGCACCCGATTAACCCGCTGATTGCCGTCCAGCGCAACGCCGGCGATAATGATGTTCTTGCCGGTCGCCCGTATGAGCTCCCAGCCAAAACTGCCGGATGCCGCTTTGATCACGGAAGACCGTCCGTCGCCCTTGATCGTCGTATTCGAGCCAACCGTCAGCGTCTTCGCCGGGTTGACCAAATAGACGCCGCTAGGAAAGTAGACAGTGTCCCCGGTCTGAGCCGCCTGATTAAGCGCTTTTTGAATGGCCGCCGTATCGTCGGTCACCCCGTTTCCTTTCGCGCCAACCTTGGTTACCTGAATCATGGTTATACCCCTCCCCTTGTCCCTGCAGACGCACCTACAATGTGACATCTTTTTTGGGAACCAGCATTTTTTCGCATTCTATAATGTTATTAAATGGCTGGAAGACTTCAGAGGTAAGCGGTATTTGCACCAAGGAAATTGACTCATATTTCGGGTAGGGCGAATTAGGCGTTATTAAAAAGATCAGGCTGTTGATTCGGCGGACGAAGGGACCTCCGGAATCGCCATCCATTCGATGCCGTTGCCGTTTAAACTCAGCTGCTCGGCCGTTTCCAGTAGCCTAACTCCCTGATGACACGAAATAATCAAATAATCGGTGTCGACGGAGTCCGATTCTAGCTCAAGTTCAAGCAGGCGGATCATGGACACGGTCCGATCCAAAACCATCCTCGCCATAACGCTCAGGAGCGTCTCCAATTGATCCGTCGGCGCGAGCGGTTCGACCCGGACCGGTTCTTTGAGGCCGTCAATCAGCCGCCCGTTGCATAGAAAACCGGTCTCTATGCCGCTGCGCAGCGCATGTTCCGCCACCGAAGCGGCGTACCGGATTCCGAGCTCGATCCGCTCCGGTTCAGTGACCGTTCTCCACATGGAGTCGCTATCTTCTACATTAAGGCAAATCATCAGCCGGTGATCGGCGGTAAAATCGCGCTTGTGCACCTGCAGCATCCCGGTGCGGGCCGTGGCCTTCCAGTTGACCTTTCCCATGGAATCGCCGGGACGGTATTCCCGTATTCCCGCCGACAGGAATGGGTCTTCCACGATCCAGCGCCGCACGGCAAGCTCGCCCAGCCAGCTGTGGTTCGGGAGCGGCAGCTCCTGCAGCGGGAGAATGCGCGGATAAACGAGCAGCTCCAGATTTAGCGGATATCGCCGGACTTTGGCCACAAGGCCCAGCGGATCGCCGGTCGTTAACGTGGCCGACTCCAACCGGAATAGTCCCCTCCGAGAGCAGACGACTTCATGCCGCCGCGTAATTTGCCGGTACGGCCGAAGGTAAAAAAGGCTGATGTGGTTTTGATAAATTTCACCGGCATGAATCGCGAGGTTGCTCTGATTGCCGAACGTCAGCCCCGCGTCGATGCTGGACTCCAGCCGCAGCCAGGGAAGCGGCAGCAGCTTCGCGTTGGAGATAACCTCGACCATGTCGACGGACTCCCCTTCAAACGCGGCATTTCGGGAAAAATAACGGGTATAATGAACCGCTTTGAGCGCCCGGCGCTGATAAATCCCGGCCAACAGCAAAACAAGCAATACCGCCGTAACAATAAGCCAAGGCAGCTGCATGATTAATCCCCCCGCGTCCCCTTCGCCACCGGGACAGCTTCTGACGGCACCGCCACATTTTCAAGCACCATGCGTACGATTTCGCCTCCCTGCCGTTCTCCGGTTTTAAGCCCGTGGCGAAGCAACAGGCGATGGGACAGCACCGGTGTGGCAACCTTCTTGATATCGTCCGGTGTTACATAATCCCTGCCTTGCACGAGCGCATATCCCTGGGAAGCCCGAAGCAGCGCCCCGCTGGCCCGAGGACTTGCCCCGAGCTTGACCTCCGGGGCTTTCCGAGTCGCTTCGGTAATCGTCATAATATAGCCGAGCAAATCGTCATGAACGCGGACCTCCGCCGAGCAGCGCTGAACTGCCGCGATCTCTTCCCCGGTCGCGACCGGCCTTAACCCGGCCAGCGGGTCGCTGCCGCGAAAACGCCGCAAAATATCGATACCCTCCGCAAAGGTGGGATAGCCCATCTCGACCCGCATCAAGAAACGGTCGAGCTGCGCTTCGGGCAGCGGAAACGTTCCTTGCTGATCAATCGGATTTTGCGTGGCAATGACAAAAAACGGAGCAGCCAGCGAATGAGTCACCCCGTCGATCGTCAACTGGCGCTCCTCCATGCACTCCAGCAGACTTGACTGCGTCCGAGGCGTTGCGCGGTTGATTTCATCGGCCAGCAGCACATGCGTGAACACCGGACCAGGACGAAACTCAAAATCGCCGGTCTTTTGGTTATAAAAATTGATGCCGCTAAGGTCGGAAGGCAGCAAATCCGGCGTAAACTGAATGCGTCTGAACTCTCCGCCCAGCGATTTGGCGAGCGCCTTAGCCAGCAGCGTTTTTCCCGTTCCCGGGACGTCCTCGAGCAAAACATGCCCGTTCCCGAGCAGCGAAGCAAGCAGCAGATCAACAACCTCGTTTTTGCCGACGACCACTTCCGCGATATTTTGGCGAATCCGTCCGATTATGTTCGCCGCGTCCTGTAATTCCATAAGTACGACACCGCCTTATCAGGTTATGTAAACTTAGGTTTCTATGCGTAAATCATACCACAACCCAGAAAAAACGGCCCCTTTCGGGGCAAATGCGCCGCGAGTGGGACCGTTTATGATCGGTATGCCGCAAAGTTGTCAATTTCCGCCGTTAGCGCGGGTTCAAACTTGCGGTCTCTTGGTGAAAATCTGGAAGCTGACGCCAAACTTATCCGTGACTATGCCGTAGGCAGGGCTGAAATATGTCGCTTGCAGCGGCAGGTCGACTCGTCCTCCCACCCGCAGCGCTTCGTAACGCTTTTCGGCTTCTTCCGCCGTGCCCGCTGTAACGCAGATCGACACTTTCCCTCCTGTCGGATGGGGTTCACCCGGAAGGCTATCCCCAACAAACAGCTCCGATTCCCCGATCTTCAACACGGAATGAGCAACCCTGCTTTTGGCCTCTTCAGGCAGCGGCGACCCCGGATTCTCCGGCGCCTGCCCGAAAGTCTGCTTAAAAAGAACAACGGCGCTCAGCGCTTTCTCGTAAAACCGAATCGCTTCCTCGGTTCCGCCGTCAAGCGTGATAAACGGGTTAAGCAACATCGTCATCAATACCACTCCTCATTGGTTTGAATAGCCAGCCAACCGTTCTGCTGGACTTAATCCTTATTGTAGAGGATAATAGTGACAGGTATTGTCATAGATATAAAAACGAATGGAGCCTTGCGTATGTCCAAATCCAAAAGGCTGATGGAATTGATGATGACGGTCAACCGCAAGCGAAAATTTACCGTCAAAGAGCTGGCCCAAGAGTTCGGGGTCTCTCCGAGAACGATATTAAGGGACCTGCAGGAGCTGAGCGAGCTGGGGGTCCCTTTGTATTCCGAGGTAGGTCCCCATGGCGGCTACCAGGTGCTCAACGAAAGAATTCTTCCTCCGATCGCTTTCACCGAGGAAGAAGCGGTGGCCATATTCTTTGCCAGCCACGCCCTTCGGCATTATTCGTTTCTGCCGTTTGAGCCGGAGGCCGCTTCGGCATTGGGCAAGTTTTACAACTACATGTCGGGCGATGTCCGGGACCGGATTGACGGGATGAAAAACCGGTTCGACTTCATAACGCCGGTTCGCCGGTCGGAAGCCCCTTTTCTGGCGGTTCTGCTGGATGGGGCGATTCGGCAGCAAATCGTCACCATCGAATACGAATCGCAAGGCGGCAAGTCATGCCGGGAAATTCAGCCGGTTGGCATATATGCGAGCAACGGGTTATGGTACTGTCCGGCCTATTGTTTTGAGCGGGACGATTTCCGCCTCTTTCGCTGCGACCGGATCGCTTCGGCCGTTTGCGGACCGGCCGGCCGGAACCCCCTGGACCTTCGGCACGTTCATCTCGGCAACTGGGAATCGTTTGCGAAATCGAAGCCGGCCTACGCCGATTTCTATGCAGAGCTGAGCCCGGCGGGGGTTCAGGCCTGCGAGGCCGAACTGGCCCGGCGCGTCAAGCTGGTGATCCGCGAAGACGGTACCGGCTGCTTGAAGGACAGAGTGCCAACAAGCGAGATCCCCTTCTTGGCCCGTTTTTTCATCGGCCTCGGCCAGGAAGCCACCGTCAAAAGTCCTCCGGAGTTGATCGATTCCATACGGCGCAGCCTCTCGGAGATCATGGCGAAATATTCGAGAGAGGAGTAAACAAATATGAAAACACTTGAATCCGAGCGATTGATTCTGAGAGATTGGCGGGATAGCGACGCTGCCGACCTGTTCGAGTTTGGCCAAAGCTCCAGTATAATGAATGCAGGATGGGAAGTTCACGAGAATATAGCCGAAAGTCTTGAAATGATCCGTTTGTTGATCGCATCTCAGGAATCCTGGGCGATTGCGTTACAAGAAAGCGGCAAGGTCATCGGATACTTTGAGCTTCATGATACGAACAGATATGACCGCTATAAAGAAATAGAATATATCATTTCGGACGATTATCATAACCGGGGATACGCTACGGAAGCTGTTTTGCGGGTATTGGAATATGCTTTTTCCGAGCTTGATTTATTGGTTGTGGCGGTTTGCCATTATCCTCATAATGCGCAATCCAAACGCGTCATCGAAAAATGCGGTTTTACCTATGAGGGAACCCTGCGCAAATACAGCAAAAATTTAAGCGACAGCGTGCGGTATTCCATGATCAATGAAGATTGGGCCGCCCGCAATGCCACGCGGCGCTATTAAATGCCTCCCCGTCCCTGAGCGGCTAGCCGCTTACTTGAGATACCAAGTGTTTAAGCGCCTCTAGCAAAAAAAGACGGCACAGGGCCCCCCCATGTGCCGTCTTTAGTTATTTCGAATTCCGCATTATTTCAACTTGGCGACGCTCACGGCAACCTTCTCGATTTGCGCTTTGCTTAGCGAATGGTCGGGGGAGCTGATCGTTACGAATCGATCGTCCAGCTTAAAGCTCAACATCGGCGTGTCACTCGGCGTATACCACTTGGCTTGAACGCCGTTCGACAAGGTTACGGCGGTGCTGTCATATCCGTCCGAATAGTCTCTTGGCGAAATGTTCACGGTCATTTTCTTAAAGATCAGGTTTACGCCGTCATCCGTGGCAGCGACCTTTTGGTAAACGTCTCCCGAAATCATTTGTTTAGGAGCATAGGCTGCTTCGAAACCTTCGAATTTGGCGAATTCCTTGCGGATATTCTGCAGCTCCGCCGAGCTGTATTTGATATCCGTCAAAGTGTTCGCGGTTTCGCCCTTTGAACCGGATTGGCTGCCGGAGCCAATGAGAACCTGATGATTTTTTGCGTCATAGGATACCGGAACCTTCAAGGCGTCGGCAACCGAACGTACCGGAAGGTAAACCGTGTCGCGATAGGTGATCGGCGAGAGTTTGCCCCCTTTACCGTCCACTGGCGTATATGCGGTTCCGTTGACTTTGATCGAGAGATCATGGTTCAAATAAGCCGTGATTTTTTGCAGGTTCGTTCCCGCATAAACGCCTGCTGCTCCCGTCACTGTCATTCCCAGCACCATCAGCGATACAATGGATTTTTTTGTCATTTTGTTCATTTTTATTCTCTCCTTTTTCATATTTTCTCTTTATTTGAAATCGATAATCTGCGTTGCCGAAATCCCGTCTTTATCCGAGGCAGTGACCCCAAGCCGGGTGCCGGAAGGGCTCCAGCTGAGCGGATAGGTCGGAAATGCGTTAGGGGCGACAAGCGATACTTTGCCGGAATCCGAGCTAAAAACATACACTCCGTTCATTCCGCTCTTCTCCTCGGTGTATACGGCAAAAGCGAGCTTGGACGAATCCGGCGACCAAATCATATAAGGCAGCAAATCTCCTTTTCCGATCAGCGAGCCCTGGAGGCTGCCTTGGGAATTGTACATGCGCAGCTCCGTCCCTGGCCGCTCCTTGGTCGGCATGGTCGAAACGGCGATGCGTTTTCCGTCCGGGGACACCATGAAGGAACCCACTTCATGAATCAGCGTCTCCGGCTGGCTTTGCCCCGGTTCGAATCTTTTTAAATCGTGATGATCGTCCGTATAAAAAATCTGCCCCTGCCCCGTGCCGAACTGCGAGAAGTACTCTACCTCGGGATCATGAAATTCCAGCTTTTCGGACTCGCCGCTTACGGAAATTTCGCGAAGTTCTCCGGGCCCGTTCATGGAGCCGGCCGCCAGAACATACGTGTCATCGCCTAGCCAGCCGCCAAGTTCCAAATAGTTTTCCCCCTTAACTTCAACGCTTTCGCCCGTACTCAAATTTTTCACGAAATTGCGCGCGGTGTATTTGTCCTTCCACTTCTGAACGAAGCTGTACTTTCCGTCCGGGGATACCGTTTCCTTGATAACTTCCCCTTGCTGAGCCTCCGCTCCAGTGACCGTGCGCAGCTGTTTGTCGATGGCCAGATCGTATATCGAAGTCGTGTAGGAGTATTTCGCCTCCTCCGTGTCCGTGCCGGGCTTCACCAGCTTGGTCGTGGTGATTTTCACTTCCGTCTCGGATAGCCAGCCTTCGATATTGGCGCCCTCCAAGCGATGAATCCGTTCAATGGCCACTTCGCGGCTTTCACGGTTCCCGGAGTTCTTGACTACCGTCAGTTTGCGGTCTCCCCCATTCTGATCGTCGGGATGAGCGGAGCTCCCCGGACTCTGGATGCCGCCGGGACTCACAACCTTCAGCCCGCTGTTCTGGGACTGGCAGGCCGCCAAGCCGGCCGCAAGGATAAGCACTGAGCCGATTTTCAAGGCATTCGGTGTTCTCCAACGCTTAAGCTTCATAACAGGTCCTCCTGAACTTTTATTGAACCAGGGAGCTTCCGCCGTAGGCTTGGGGCGTCCCGCTTGGCTGCCCTGCTTCAAGTTTCCCTGTTGACTACAGTATAGGAGCGGGATATCTCCAAAACATATCCGGCTTGTAACGAACCTGTAAACAATATTCCCAAAAAAACGCAAAACATGAAACAGCCAAAAACGATAAAGCGAGGCTGTCCCAAAAGTAATATGGCTCATTTACGAACCGCTTGCTTAACTGAAAAAGGAATCCAAAGTGAAAGAAAAGATGGTGTCAGGGGCTATCCCTGTACCATCTTTTTCTATTGGGTCTATTGCCGCTTTCTAAGCAAATCGTCGGGAAGTGCCGGGCAAGTGAAAGCCATCCGATCTCCGGGCTGGATTACGGCAAGTTTCGAATTGAAAACGCCGTAAGCTTTGGTTGCCCTTGATTCACAGCGCGCAGGCCTGCGTTCGGATCCGCGTGAGGGCTTGCATGACCGGCAGTCCGGTCAGCCGGAGTGGGCTCGGCATCGAGAAAGAGCTGTTCGTGCGCAGCCGGGTTGAGCCCCATCGGGTTCGGATCCGGCATACTTTTGCCACGCAGGGGCGGCGGTCGCTGAAAGGGGCCGTCCTGGCCTGGAATCAACATAAGCGGCAAAAGGCGACTCCTCGAACGATTTCTCGAATAGCGGTATAAAATGGCCTTATTTCACTTCGAAACCGCATTTTTCCAAAAATAGCGATGCAAAATGGCCCTATTTCGGCAAAATGTCCAAAACCGAGGGAACAAGGAGCCTTTCTGAAGAAATAAGGCCATAAGACGGCGCTATTCATTTGGAATGAGGCCTCTCCAGTGGAAATAAGGCCATAATAGACCGCTATTTTATGTGTCGGAAGGATGCGGCGTTTGGGGATGTCGTTGACCAGGGTTAAGCAGACTAAACCAGTCCATTTGTTCTAACGCAAATCCTCGAAATCGATCCGGCAAGTTTTCTGCTCTGTTATTATGATGAGTTTACTATATTTTCTGCGAAGATCATTTTCAATTCTCCGGCGCATCCGGATTGGGGCGAAAGGCAGGAAGCTCAATCACGAACCGCGAACCGGTATCGTCCGACTTGTCCAGCCAAACCCGGCCATGCTGCTTCTCCGCCAAGCTGCGTACGAGCGGCAAGCCCAGCCCCGTTCCTCCCGTCGCTCTCGACCGGTCGGCGCTTACCGTATAAAACGGTTCAAAGACCCGGTTTTGCAGTTCGGCGGGAATCCCGATCCCCGTATCTTCGACCTCAATGCGCATGACCATCCGGCCCTCTACATCCGTCTCCAAACGATTGAACAACATGACGCGTCCGCCGTGTTTATTGTACTTGACCGCATTGTCCAGCAAATTCAGCACCATATGCGTCAAATTATCGGGATCCGCCCAGACGGTTCCTTCCGTTAAGCGGGTTTCCAAAGTGACTTCACTTTGCGCGGCTTTGGCCGCAAGCCGTTCCGCCGCTTCCTGAAGCAGCGGTTTTACCCGGACGTCTTCCGCTTTGGTTTCAAAATCGTACACGTCCATGGAAGACAGCTGCAGTGCTTTCTCCACCAGGCGGTACAACCGCTCGGCTTCCTTGCCGATTTGCTCGCGGGCCTGCTCCAGCAGTCCCGGATCATCCCGGTACATTTCCAGCAGATCGGCATACGCCAAAATGGAGGTCAGCGGTGTTTTCAGCTCGTGGCTGATGTTGCCGATGAACTGCTTTTGCTGCTGCTCCAGCTCCTGCAGCCGGGCGATGGCCGCAAGCAGCTTCCGTTTTTCTTCCGTCAGTTGGCTGACCGAGGACGAGATGCTCCGGCTCATCTCGAAAATCCCCTGGGACAGTTCTCCCAGTTCATCGCTGCGGCGCACCGGCGGCACCTCCAGGTATTGTCCCTCGCCAATCCTCCTGAATGCGGCATTCAGTTTCCCGATCACGTTCACCTGCCGGTAAACGTATAAATAGCCGATCAGGAAACCGGCGGCCAGCACAGCGGCTCCGGTTAAGATAAACAGCTTTTGGATGCGCGCGTAGAAGGCGTACTGCTCCGCCAAGGAAGCATGAAATTGCACCGTTCCGAGAAATTGGTCCGCGTTATAAAGCGGGGCGAGATAGAGCACCTGGTCCCCTTCGGTAATGTAAGCCGACTGCCCTTTGGCCGTGTAGGCAAGCGCATCCTCCACATCGGCCTTCGGCTCGATCGGAAGCGAGGTGCCGGCAAACGTGCCGTCCGTTTTGTAAAGCGTCACCGCCATGCCGCTTTGTTCCCCGAGATCCACGGCCAGCCGCTGTCCGCTCTGCTCCATAAACGCATCCGGAACCACCCTTTGTCCGGTCAAATATTCCTGCCGTACCCGCAAATTCGCCGCATCCGCCTGGTGGGCAAAAGACTGCTCCAGCCTGGCGCGCTGATCCTCGCGGATTCCCGCCAGCACCAGCGTGCTGAGCACGATCATCACAAAGGCCAGCAGCAAGGCGAGCATCAGCAGCATTTTTCCTCTGAGGCCGATCCTTAGTTTCACGTTCGCTTTCGCTGTCATCGTTAGGGCGTCCTTGTACTTTTATAGCCGATGCCGTACACCGTTTGGATCAATCCCTGCGCATCTCCCAGTTTTTTGCGGAGCCGCTGAACATGAATATCCACCGTGCGGGTTCCTCCGGCGAAATCCATCTCCCAAACAAGCTCCAGCAAAGCTTCCCGGGAATATACGCGCTCCGGGTTCCGCGCCAGCAGCGCCAGCAGGTCGAACTCCTTCGGAGTCAGCTCCAGCGGCGCGCCGTTCACGCGGACCGTTCGGCCGAACGGATCGACAGCAAGCGCACCGAGGTGCAGGACCTCCTGCTCGGGAAGGGCAGGGGCGGCGTTTTCATTTCCGCGTCTGCGGGACAACGCCTTGACCCTGGCGATGATCTCACGCATATCGAAGGGTTTGGTCATATAGTCATCGGCGCCGAGCTCCAGCCCCAGCACCTTGTCGACAATATCGTTCTTGACGGTCAGCAAAAGGATGGCCGGCCGATCCTCCCGTCCCTCCAGCCTGCGGCACACCTCATATCCGCTCAGCCGGGGCATCATCACATCCAGCACCATCACGTCGGGCCTGAATGTCTCCACGGCACCCAGCGCCTCCTGGCCGTCTCCCGCCGTTTCCACGGCGTAGCCTTCCCTTTGGAGGGCATAAGCAACCGCACCCGAAATGCTGGCTTCATCATCCACTACGAGTACCTTAACCAAAATCGTCCACCTCTTTTCGCTGCCTCTTTGTCTGGCCTGGCTGCAGCCTACCGCAGCTCCTCGCCTCTTAGACGGTCCTCGACTTCCCGAAGCGTCGGCAGCGCCGTCATCGCTCCTTTGGCTGAGGCGGCAAGCCCGCCGGACACACTGGCAAAGCGGGCCATCTCGGCCGCTTCGTCCGGCGTAAGCCGCCCGATCCCGCCCTCGTACCGGTCCAGGCGGTACAACAAAGCGGATACGAAAGCGTCTCCCGCCCCCGTCGTATCGACGACGTTCACCTTCAGCGCCGGCACTTGCCTAGCTTCACCCCGAACAACCACGATACTTCCTTCGCCGCCCCGGGTGACGACGAGCAAAGGAACGGCGTACTTAGCCGCAAATGCCTTGGCCTTATTAACCGTTTCCCGTTCGTGGCCAGGGAAGTTAATGGTTTCGGACTCCACCGCCAAAAATTCCAGCTCTTCCTCCGAAATCTTTACAAGGTCCGCTTGGTCCATCATCGACAAAATCACGGCTCTCGCCGTATGCTCATTCTCCCACAAGCTCAGCCGGAGATTGGGATCATAGGAAACGATCAGTCCGTTTTGGCGGGCGAGTCTGAGCGCTTTAAGCGTTGCGCTTCTCGCCGGTTCGCCGATCAGGGAGATCGACCCGAAATGAAACACGCGGTGATCCCCGAATACATCCGGGCGGATCTCCTCTTCACGCAAAAACCGGTCGGCGCCAGGGTTAAGAAAAAACTCGAAGCTGCGCTCGCCGCCTGGCGCCAGGGTCACAAAAACAGCCTCGGTACGCGCCTCTTCCGAAAGGATCATGCTCTCCGTGTCCACGCCGTACTCCGCCAACGTCTCCCGCAAAAACCGGCCAAGTACGTCCCGGCCCACCTTGCCGATAAACGTTGACTTCGCTCCCAGCCGGGCAGCACCGACGGTCACATTGGCCGGCGCTCCGCCGGGACTTTTGCGGTAAGTCGAATTTTGTTCGTCGAGCGGGATAAAATCGATCAGCGCTTCGCCGAGCGAAATAATCCCCTGCCTTCTTTCCTTCATCTGCATTCTCTCCTTTGCCATAGGACTAAATACAACACGGACAAATTCGAACCTCTTTCGAATTCAAGCGGCTCCAGGGACTTACCCCGCGGAATGCGCGCCTCCCGACAGGTTCAAGCCAATCACTCCGGCGATGATCAGCATCAGGCAGATTGCTTTAAGCCAGTTCATCTGTTCCTTAAAGAAGATCATGCCTACGACAACAATGAGCACCGTGCCAAGCCCCGACCAAATCGCATACGCCGTTCCCACGTTCAGCTTTTTCAAGGACAGACTCATCGAGCCGAAACTTAATATGTAAAATACCGCCATGGCCACCGACGGCCACAGCCGTGTAAAACCTTCCGACAGCTTCATGAACGTCGTGCCGCACACTTCGAATAAAATCGCCAACCCCAGCCATACATAAGCCATAGTTACTCCTGCTCCTTTGGTTATTGTCGGGCGAAATGAAAGTTACTCCGCGAAATACCCGTTCGCCGCCGCCCTTTTTCCAGTGTATAGCAGTTAACGGCCGCCTGCAAAAAAACGCAGCTGATGAATATTGGGGCCGGAGCCCCAAATTGCGGTGCCCGAATCACCGGATTGTTGCAGGTACAAATTTGCCGTGATGCTTTACCGGGAAGTTTTGCCGGGAACTTTGCCTGGAGCTTCGCCGGGATACTGCTTTAAAACTCTGCGAGACGGCCGGTATGAAAAATGTCGAATTTCACATAACAATGGGCGCATGGATCAGGCAAAGCGGCTGATATGATGTTTAATGCGCTGCAACGGGAAATTGGTCTATGTAAATCGCTAAAATGTTGGGTTTTGTGCAGCAATCGGATCATCATCCTGGCATTAGCTGCGAAATGTTGTACTTTGTGCAACAATTCAACCGTAATCCGCACATTTATGGCCGAATGTTGCATCTTGTGCAACATTTTTGACCTTAGCGCCCGTTTTTCAGCCGATTTGCTGAAATATGTTGCACTTTATGCAACAATACCCGGCTGCAGCCGTTCCTCCCGCTCAAAAATTTGCACTTTATGCAACAATTCCTGAAGGCGCCTCCCAATGTGATTACTAAATGCGACCTTAAGTAACTTCTAACGCAACTCCTAATGCGACACTATTGCGACCTCTATTGCAACTCCTAACGTGACCTCTAATGCGAACCCTAATGCAACTTCCTAACTTGACTCCCAATGTAGCTCTATTGCGACTCCTAAGGCGTTTACCAACGCAGCCGCAAAAAAACAGAAAAAGGCCCCCGCAACATCTTTACGATGCCACGGGAGCCTTTTTCTGTCAATTTAGAGATATCAACTCTGTCCGATCGGCCCGCGTTTCAATGAACCAAGGCCGGGGAGCTTAAACGTGAATGCCGACCGTTACGATCTCGCACGGTCCGGTCAGCAGCGACAAGCCGCCTGCGGCATTCCCGGCGATCGGCTGGGCTGTTTCTTCCAGAATCGTCGTTTTGTAGAAATGGCTGTGCGAAATATTCAGGCTCAATGTCAGTTCCGACATTTTGCCGCTCATGTTGTACCAGCGAAGCATCAGGTCGCCCGACTCTTCGTTCATTTTCAGCGAAGAGAAAGCCAGTTCCGCGCCTTCCCATTGCAGCGCCGCATAGGAAGGAGTCAAGGCTCCGTCATGCAGTCCGGTTTGGGACAACGTCCACGGAACCTGGAATTGATAGGCTTCGGCATAAGCGCCGGAGGCCATGCCGTCCCCGTTGTGCGGGATCAGCTCCATACGTGCGGTATGCACGCCAAGGCACTGCGCTTCCGGTGTCGGGAACAAGCCCCAGTCGCCGAGCTCGCCCACCGAACGCAGCAGCGTGACCGCAATCGTGTTGCGGCCGTCGCGCAGCACTTCGTATTCGTTCAGGCCAAGGTTGGCCACCGTTAAGCCTGCCGTACCGTCGCTGACATCGACAAAAGCCTGTTGGTGCTGAGTATAGCTCGGATTTTCCCATTCCGGAGCCGGCTCATTGTCCCGTACGGCGATTTCGAACATGGAATCGGCGTTGTGCACCGAAGCGGCCAAATCGGTCGGGAACAACGCCCGTACCCGATGGTCCTTCGCCGTGTTGTCGATGGTCGTTTCGATGTGCAATCCCTTGCCGGCCGCTTCCAGCGACACTACCGTCCGAAGCTTCAACACGGTCGTCTGGTTGCTTCGTCCGGCTTTGCGCCAAGGATAATACACAAGCTCCCGCTGTTCTTCATCGAGCTTGGCATCGCCCGAGGCCGGAACCTCCCAATCGTGGCGAATTTCTACGGAAGCGCGGTAAGGTGCGTCTTCCAGCACCCGGATTTTGGCCGTGAGCCCCTTCGTCGTAAGCGCCCGCTCGCCGTCCGGTTGTCTGTACATATATTCGTTGCCGATATCGCCGGTATCTTCGTAAACGCCAAGATCCGTGAACCGCCGGCCCGTCGATTTGTCCGTTAATGCAAACGACCCGTCTTCGGCGATTTCCACCTTGAGCAGATTGTTCTCCATGACCATATCTCCGGTAAAGAGGGAAATCCGTTTGGAAGGGGCCGCCAAGCGGCGTACCCAAGCAAAAGTGCGGAAGCCGAGGGCCGCGATTTGATCCGCCTGGAATGTGATTCTTACCCGGCGGCACATATAAGACTGGCGGAATTTATCGTCGGGAAGGTCGTATCCGAACAACAGTCCGAGATCCTCCACCGTGCAAGGCACCGTATTGCCCTTTTCATTGACCAGTTCCCGGCCGGAAAGATCAACGGACTTCATCCGGCGGGCTGTTTCTTCCAGACCGAGGCCGTCCCTCAAGTACAAGCGCGCGGCGTCAAGTTCGATGCTCACCGTTCCCGTACGGGTCCAGCCCGTCGTGTTCATGACGATCAGCGGCAGCGGGTCCTCGCCGAACTTGGCGAAAATGGACGTGTTTACCGCTTCGGCGATCGCCGTTTTGCTGTCGTCGATCAGCGATTCGGCTACGTGGCGGCTTTTGGCATAACGCGTCACCATCTCGCGGTGCACTTCGTCCACGCTGCAGCCGCAAATGCTGTCATGCGGATGGTTCTGCATCAGCGTCTTCCATGCATACGTAAACAGGTGATGCGGATAATCCTTGCCAAGCAAACTAGCCATCGAAGCGAGCGGCTCCGCTACTTTTTCCAGCAGCGCCTGCCCTTCCTGATTCATCTGCTTCAAATAGACGCGGGCCGAAGCCGTGTTGACCAGCGTTCCCCAACCGTCGGTCCGCTGGCTGCGCAGCTCGCCCTTCACCGTGGAGAGTTCGCGGTCCAGCGCCCCGTCCAGCGCCCGCAAATAGTCCGGAAAGTTCGAATGGACGAACTCCGTATCCGGGTAGAGCTTTTGGGCCGTGCGGATCGCTTCCGGCAGATCAAGCTGCAGCGGCTGATGGTCGCAGCCGTTCATGAACAGCAGCTCGCCGGTCGAAGCGTATTTCTCCGCGTCGGCCAGCTTGCGGTCCCAGAACTCTCTTGCTTCCGCCTCGTCCACCGGTACCTCGTTCCCGTTGGAGTACCAGTTGGCGAACAGGATGCCCAGCACCTTGGAACCGTCGGGTCCTTCCCAGATCAGCTCCGAAAACGAGGATTCATAACCGCCATCGGAGACGGTGTTATTGAACCCCGTCGGCTTCACGCCGCGGCCGAAAAAGGCGTTCTTGATGCCCGACTGCTGCATCAGCTGCGGAATTTGTCCGACAAGTCCGAACGTATCGGGAAAATAACCGATCTTGGACGGCTCGCCGTATTTTTTCGCGTCTTTGTGCCCGATTTGCATGTTGCGGATATTGGCTTCCCCGCTCGTCAGGAACGCGTCCTGCAAAATATACCAAGGACCGATCAGAATACGGCCCTCTTGGATGTATTTCTCCAAGCGTTCCTTGTTCTCCGGCCGGACCTGAAGGTAATCCTCCAGAATGATCGTCTGGCCGTCCAGATAAAAGCTTTTGAACTCGGAATCGCCGTCCAGTTTGTCCAGCAGAGCGTCCACCAGCTCGATAAGACGCACATGGTGCTTTTCATAAGGCAGATACCATTCCCGGTCCCAGTGGGTGTGGGAAACGATATGCGCCGTTCTTTGCTTCTTCATGGGCCGATCCCCCGCTTTCATGAAGGCAACCGGGCGAAATACTCCAAAGATCGCTTCTTCGGAATCATTCCGCCCTCGTGCCATCGAATTCTTTTGGCTCAAACTTATCTCTTACGCTTCCAAAGGGTACTCTTCCATGTATTTCAGCAGCTCATCCACGGTCGTGAACGCAAGTCCGGTTACTGTATCTGCGCAGCCGTAGTAAATGGCGATCCGGCCGGTGTCGGCGTCGGTCAAAGCCGCGCACGGGAAGGTCACGTTCGGCACGTCGCCCGTTAATTCGTACAGCTCTTCCGGGCCGAGAATATAGTTGCGGGAACGGGCTTTAACGATCCACGGTTTGTCGATGTCGAGCAGCGCCGCGCCCATGCGGTACACAAATCCGTTGCAGGTGTTGATCACGCCGTGGTAAATCAGCAGCCAGCCCTTGTCGGTTTCGATCGGAACCGGTCCCGGGCCGATTTTTTTGGACTGCCAAGCGGAGGCGTCGCCGTTAATGGTGCCCATCACGTAGCGGTGTTTGCCCCAGAACGTCAGGTCCGGGCTCACGCTGTAGAAAATATCCCCGAACGGTGTATGGCCGGTATCGCTCGGACGGCTGAGCATTGCGTAATGTTCCCCGATTTTACGCGGGAACAGCACTCCGTTGCGGTTGTACGGCAAAAAGGCGTTTTCCAGCTGATGGAACGTTTTGAAATCGGTCGTGTAGGCGATGCCGATCGTTGGGCCGTGGTAGCCGTTGCACCAGGTGATGTAAAAACGGTCTCCGATTTTGCAGACGCGCGGATCGTAACGGTATTCGCGTTTGGTCACTTCCTCGTCGCCTTCGAACACGATCGGCTCATGGTTGATTCTCCAGTTTATGCCGTCATCGCTGAAGCCTGCGAAAATGTCCATGCTGACCGATCTCGAGTCGCAGCGGAACACCCCGGCAAATCCGCCTTCAAAAGGAACGACGGCCGAGTTGAACACGCTGTTGGCATTCGGGATGGCGTGGCGTTCGATGATCGGATTGGCCGAATAGCGCCAGACCGGCGCATTCGTTCCGGCAGGCTTATCCTGCCAAGGGATGTTTTTCAGGGACTCGCCGATAATTTGGGTCATGTTTCTCTCTCCTTTGGGGTTGAAAAGTGTATAGATCGTTGTGAAATCGCTCATCTGGGATACAAAACTTACCGAAATCCCGCTCCGGTTCAGGTTCAATAAGGCCATCCGTGAGGCTTCCCACAGATCCTAACGGGCCATAGCCACGTTATTTCGGTGAAATCGAGGGCTTGCAGAACGTAACGGACTCCCTTGACCTTATTCGGGGTTTCGGCGCATCTTTCCGGCCTTTTTCAAGCAAATAAGAACACGTCGATCCGTTAGAAATTGAATCGCCCATTTGGGCGGCCAATAAGGGCTCTCAGATCCGTTAAGCCGCTGGCGGCCTAAGACAAGCCAGTCTAGCCAGTTAAGCCGCCCCTCTAACCATCGATCTTCCCTTATATCGTCGAAAATTACAAAATGCCTTCCTTCATCGCCCGGTACACGAGCTGCGAGAACAAGCTGTTCGACCAGGCGAACCATTTGCGGGTAAAGGTGTTCGGATCGTCGGCATGGAAGCCCTCGTGCATGAAGCCGGTGCCCGCGTCCGTCGCTTCCAGCATCGCGATCATTTCCAGCTTCTCTTCCTTCGTTTGCGCCGTGATGCCCTGCATCGAAAGCGCCATGTGCCAGATGTAATCCTCCGGCGTGTGCGGGCTGCCGATGCCTTTGGCCACTTTGCCTTCATAGTAGAACGGGTTGGCTTTGCTCAACGCAAACCGTCTTGTATTTTGATAGATAGGATCGTCGGCGCCTACATAACCGAGATACGGAATGGAGACGAGCCCCGGCGTGCCGGCGTCGTCCATCAGGCAGTAGTTGCCGAAACCGTCGGTTTCGTAAGCATAGATCGGCCCGAATTCCGGGTGCCGGTAAATGCCGTACAGCTTGATGCCGTGATCGACTTCAAATTCCAGCTCCTTAAGCTCAGCCAGGAAGTCCATGTCGCGGAATACCCATTCCGCGAACTCCTGCATCTGACGAAGCGCAACGACGGCAAACATGTTGCCCGGAACGTTATAGTGGAAATCGCAGGCGTCGTCGCTTGAGCGGAAGCCGGACCAGATCATTCCGGTGTAATTTACCGGCATACCTAGGCCGTTATTTCGCAAGGAGTCGGTCGGGATGCCATTGTTTCGGCTGAAGCGGTAAGGTGTCTGCTCGAAATGATGCTGCTCGGTTTTAAACAGATCGTAAATGCGGCGCATCGCCGATTTGAAGCCGGCGTCGAAAATGTCGGTCAATTCGGTTTCTTTCCAGTAGGTATACGCAAGACGGACAACAAAGCAAAGCGAGTCGATTTCGTATTTCCGTTCCCAAACCCACGGAGACATCTCCGTCACGTCCGTCGTGTTCCAGTGCCAATCGTTGGCGAGTTCATTAAAAGCGTTAGCGTACGGATCGATATGCACATAATCAACATGGCGCTTGATCAGCCCGCGGATAATGCGCTGCAGATCGGGATCATTTTTGGCAAAAGGCACATAATGAATGACCTGTTCGACCGAATCCCGCAGCCAGGATGCCGGAATGTCTCCGGTAATCACAAATGTCGTGCCGTCATCCAGCAACTTCGTCGTCGTTTCCAGCGTGTTCGGAAAACAGTTCTTGAACAGCTGCAGCAGCTTCGGACGGTGTTTCAGCTTTTCGTCGGCCTCCGCCAGTACGTCCTGGATGGACTGCGGAAGTTCCAGCTTCGGCATCGGGATTTTAGGGAGTCTAAATTGTTCCATTGACGGTTTCGCTCCTTTTTCGGATGAAAATCTATGACGCTGTTCTATTCGTTCGGTTAGCCTTTGATTTTAATCGTTTTGATTTCATAAGGGTTAAATTGCAGGCTGATGGGACCGATCTCATTGTCCACCGGCTCCAGCTCCTGCTCCAGCGCGTTCGACAGGAACACCCCGGTGTAAGGCAGCAGCCAGCTCAGCTCTACGCGTTCGCGTCCGCCCGCCGATTCGTACATGCGCAGGACGACTCCATCCCCGTCTTCGGCTGGTTTTACGGTGTCGAGAACAACATGTTGACCGGTGAAACCGACAAAGGAATACCGGCTTGGAAGCAGCCCCGCTTTGGCGGCGGAAGGCACGGCCTCCAGGGTATGATTGAGCTCGGCGGCTGCCCGCAACGTATGGGCTTCCTGCCAACTTCCGGCATGCGGGTACAGCGAATAAATGAATTCATGCTCACCCAGATCGGCGGTGATATCCGGCCATTTCGGCGCCCGCAGCAGGGACAGGCGAATGGTGCTGCCTTGAATGTCGTAACCGTATTTGCTGTCGTTCAGCAGGCTGACTCCATATCCCCGTTCCGAAACATCGGCAAAACGGTGGCCGCACACCTCATATTGCGCCTGCTGCCAGCTCGTATTGCGGTGAGTCGGACGCTCCAGCGCGCCGAATGGAATTTCATAAGTGGCCGTTTCCGTAACCACATCGATGGGAAAACCAACCTTAAGCAGCTTATGAGCTTCGTTCCAATTCACTTTTGTGCGGAAATCGATTCTTGGGTTCCGATGGTATAACACCATATCCTGCGTAATTTCCGATTGTCCCAGTTTCCAGCGGAAGCGCAGGACGTCCTGAACCGATCCGCGAGAAACGACGCGCTTCTCCAGCAGCACCGCGTCGCCGGCCGGCTGCTGTTCGTACCGGCTATCGATATCCCAGGCGTCCCACAGCGTCGGACGATCATGGAAGAAGTGAAAGCGGTTTGCCGCTTCCCCCGGGATGACGATCTCGCGGTCCGCGCGCTTATCCCACAGGCTGATGATTTCACCGCGGTCATTAAACCGGATCCGGTAGTATTCCGTCTCCCAGCCCTCCAGCGCGGAGTGCTCGGCCGTCTTCACCGACGTATCCGCATTCGAAGAACCCTCGGTATGAGCCGTTTCTTCGGTTCTCAGCCAAATCGTTTTATAACCGAATTTCGGCACCTCGGGAACTTGGACATAAAGCATCGGCCCAGTACCCTCCGTACTGTCTGCAACCGCATCGAAAGCAAGCCGAGCTCCGGTCTCGTCGTAAACGGCGATGTTCCGGATATCCATACCGGATTCGCTTAATTCACCGGCCGAAATCGACGCCACGCCCGTATAATCCCAGCCAAAGCTGTTGAACACGATATACGGCAGACCTTCGCCTTCCGTCGCAACGAGCCCGGCCAGTGCGGAAAGTCCGTTAGCGAGTCCGGCATTCCCGTGCTTGAATACATCCTTATATTCCTTCTCCGAAGTTTCATAGGCTTCCGTGATAGCCGAACCCGGAATGATATCATGGAACTGGTTGAGCAAAATCAGCTTCCAGCCTTGGTGCAACAACCGGCCAGTCTGCAGTTGCAAATCCTCGCTCATAGTCGGAGCCGCCAGCGCGCTCCAGATTTCCGCTTCCCGGTACAAAATCTCGGCTCTGCGGTTGTTCCGCTTATTGCGCCCGTGCGTCGTGTATGTTCCGCGATGGAGCTCGAGGTACAAGTCTCCGCGCCACTGCGGAAGCTGCGGCTGCGCCGCCTCAATCCCCGCGAAAAATTCCGCCGCCGTGCTGTATTTGCTTGCCGGCTGTCCAACCATCAGCTCTGCGCGGTTAATGTATTCCAGCATTTCGCGGGTGATCCCGCCGCCGCCGTCTCCATGCCCGTAGAGCAGCATCTGCTCGGGATGTGCGGCTTTTTCCCGGTAAGATTGAAAATGATCGTGAATGTCTTTGGGAAGCGTATTTTCGTTAACCCCATGATTGAGGTAGGAAAGAATCCGTGTGCCGTCAATGCCAACCCAGTGGAACAAATCGTACGGGAACACGTTCGTATCGTTCCAGCCCAGCTTGGTCGTCATAAAATAATGGATGCCGCCATGCCGCAAAATCTGCGGCAAAGACGCGCAGTATCCGAACGTATCCGGCAGCCATTCGATCTCCGATGTCACTCCGAACTCTTCCTGATAAAACCGCTGTCCGTACAGCATTTGCCGGATCAGCGACTCTCCGCTCGGGAGGTTCAAGTCAGGCTCCACCCACATGCCTCCGACCAGCTCCCAGCGGCCTTCCTTGATTCTCGTCTTCACCCGCTCATAAAGCTCGGGATCGTTCTCCTTCAAGTAAGCGAACAGCTGCGGCTGGCTTTGGGCGTAACGGTATTCCGGATACTCGTTCATCAAAGCGTCCACCGTCGAGAACGTGCGGCTCGTTTTGCGCACCGTCTCCCGCGCCGGCCACAGCCAGGCGATGTCGATGTGGGACTGGCCGATCATGTGCAGCAGCCCTTCGGCATTCCCGCCGATCCGGCGCACTCGCAGAATCAGTTCCTGTTCCAGGGCAGTGACAGAATTTCCTTCACGTATCGCCGCCTCGTCCAACAACATGTAAGCATCCATAACGTGATGCAGCGCTTCAACCAGCCGGATGCGCCGGAAATCCTGCTCCGGCAGAAGCACGGCGGAATCGCGTACCACGGTCGCCGTATACAGCAAGCTTTGAACCGGCCCGTTCACCAGTACCAACTGGCTGTGGATGCTGGAGATCGGCGGCTGAATATTCGCCTGCCGGTTCAGCGGATCCACCGGTTCCGGGATCGGATCAAACAGCTCGATCTCCAGATCAAGCGGTCCCCGAAACGCCCCTTTTTCGGGCTTCAGGGTCACAAAGGCATGATTCCGGTCCAGGCCTTGGAACGAATTTCCGTTGACGCGAAGCAGGCCTTCCCCTCCGGACTCGAATCGGAGGCCGACATGCCCTTTGTCCCAGCCGGCCGGGAGCTCCTCAAGCCGGGTCCGAAAGAAAAATGTCGTCCCCTGGGTACTCGGAAACCACTCTAAATTTTGCCCATCATATTCGATGGCAAGCTCTTTGTATTTTCCGGGATATTGATAGATCGAAGATGTGATCTCCCAATCCTGCAGTTCCTTTTGCTCCAACCACACCGATTCCGACAGTTCCCGGATAAAACGTTTGATTCGCTCCATTATCGCTCACCCTCCCGCACTGTCAAGCCCATGCTTTGCGTATCGTCTTCCGCATGCTTGCCAATGTAAATCCGGAACGCGCCGGGTTCGACCACCGGCTTATAATCACGCCCGATATACTGCAACTGCTCGGCGCCGACCGTAAAACGGACGACACGGGTTTCTCCGGGATCCAAATGGACTTTTCGGAAACCCTTGAGCTCTTTGCCGGGTCTTGTGACCGTGCTCGCCAAATCGGAAACGTACATTTGCACCACTTCCGAGCCGGCCCGCCGGCCCGTATTCGTAATTTCAACCGACACTTCGGCCGTTCCGTCCGCCGAAATCACCTCAGGCTGAACGGTAAGTTTGTCGTAGCTGAACTCCGTGTAGCTAAGCCCGAATCCAAACGGATAACGGGGCTTGGAATCGTCTTCGAGGTATCTTTTCCCCCGGGAACGTTTGGCATTGTAATACACCGGCAGCTGTCCGACATGCTTGGGGACCGAAACGGTCAGCCGGCCGGAAGGATTGACATCGCCGAACAGGATATCGGCGACCGCATGGCCGCCTTCCTGGCCCGGATACCACGCCTCCAGAATCGCGTCGGCATGTTCGTCCACCCATGGCTCGGCAATCGGCCGGCCGTTGATGTACACCACCACAAGCCGTTTGCCCAACTTGCGGACTTCCTGCATCAGCTCAAGCTGCACGCCGGCCAGTCCCAAGGTCATGCGGTCGATGCCTTCGCCGCACTCCATGTCATTCCACGAATCGTCCGTTACCTTGGACGCGCCGGTCTTAAGATCGATCGTTCCCTCGCCAAAATCGCGCGCGCTCGAGCCTCCAACCACCATCACAACCGTATCCGCCTTGGCCGCGCAGGCCAAAGCGCTCGCAAAGCCTTCCCGCGAGTCGCCCTTGATCCGGCATCCTGGAGCGTACAATACGCGTCCTGAACCATCCGACAGCTTGGCCTCAATGCCTTTCAGCACCGTCGCGACCTTGCCTTGCGGCTGAGGAGAAGTGTAATCGCCTAACTGGTTGTAGCCCTGGTCGGCGTTCGGGCCGATCACGGCAATCGTACCGGTACCACGATCCAAAGGGAGCGTCTCCCGGTCATTTTTCAAAAGAATTATTCCTTCCGCCGCAATTTGGCGTGCCAAGGCGACATGCTCTTCGCTGCCGATCAGCTCCTCCGCTCTTTCCGAATCGGCGTAAGGATGTTCAAACAGGCCAAGCTTGAATTTCAGCGCCAGCACCCGGCGCACCGCCCGGTCCAGCACCTCCGTTTCGAGCTTGCCCTGACGTACCGCCTCAGTCAAATATTGACCGAACATCTCGCCGGACATCTCCATGTCGATTCCGGCCTTAATGGCCTGAACCGACGCGTCAAGCCCGTCTTTCGCCACATCGTGTCCGCCGGCGAGCATGTTGATGGCGCCGCAGTCCGTAATGACCATGCCGTCAAATTCCCACTCGCCCCGGAGCACGTTCTCCAGCAAATCGGCGTTCACCGTACAAGGAACGCCGTCAATTTCGTTGTAAGCCGGCATGATGGACAACGCCCCGGCTTCCACCGCTTTCCGGAACGGATACAGGTCCACTTCAAGCAGCTCCCGCCAGCCCATATGAACCGGGCCCGCGTTTCGTCCGCCCTCCGAACTGCCGTATCCGGCAAAATGCTTCAGCGTCGCAACCACGCTGTCTTCGCGATCCAGCGCCTCGCCCTGCAATCCCTCGACGGCCGCCGCGGCCATCTCACCGATCAGGTAAGGGTCCTCGGCGAAGCATTCCTCCGTACGGCCCCAGCGCGGGTCGCGGACGACATCCAGCACGGGCGAATAGGTGACCGCGCCGCCTTGCGCGCGGGTCTCCGCCGCCACCGCACGGCACATCTCGCGGTACAGCGGCACGTTCCAGGTGCTGCCGATCGACAGCGGAACCGGAAATACCGTGCCTCCGATCGCCATGTGTCCATGCGAGCACTCCTCGCCGATCAGGATCGGAATACCCAGGCGCGAATGCTCCACCGCATAACGCTGAATCAAATTGACCGCTTCCGCTCCGGCTTTCGGGGACAGCCCGTTTTCCAGCGTCACTCCGGTCCAAGGATCGGCCCGAAGCACGCCGTAAAGCGAGCCGATGCCGCCGTTTTCCACCTGCCGTTTGAACGATTCCTCAAGCTCCACGGAACCGTTTATATGTTTATAGGTCTGCCATCCGAACGGCTGTACGAGCTGGCCAACCTTTTCCTCCAAAGTCATGCGTTCGAGCAGATCATCGACCCGTTCCCCAGTTGGTTTCGTTTTATCTTTATAGATCAGCATCTCCACTGCTCTCCTGTCCGCCTTAGAGTGTTTGCATCGAATTGAATTATTCCTTAACGGCACCTACCGTCAGGCCTTGAACAAAGTAACGCTGAAAGAAAGGATACGCGAAAACGATCGGCAGCGTTGCAAGCACAACCATTGCCATCCGCGAAGTATCCTGAGGAATCGATTGCATCGCAGCCAAGCTCAGCGAGCTGTTCTGCGAGTTTTGCTGGATGAACTGGATGCTGGACTCAATCCGCATCAGCATCGACTGCAGCGGCACCAGATTCGGATTGTCGATATACAAAAGCGCGTTAAACCAGTCGTTCCAATAGCCAAGCGTACTGAACAGCCCGATGGTGGCCAGTCCCGGCAGCGACAGCGGCAGCACGATGCGCAGGAAAATAAAGAAATCCCCCGCTCCGTCGATCCGGGCCGATTCGATGATCGCTTCCGGAACGCTCGTGCTGTAGAACGTGCGAAGAATCATGATATAAAAAGCATTCATGGCCAGCGGCAAAATCAAAGCCCAGAGAGTATCCTTAAGGCCCATCAATTGGGAAACGACCATATAAGTCGGAATCATCCCGCCGTTGAACAACATGGTGATGATGGCAAAGACGGAGAAAAATCTGCGGTAACGGAAGCTCTTCCGCGAAATGGCGTAAGCGTACAGCGAGATCAAGATCAAGCTGACGAGTGTGCCGATAACCGTAACCATAATGGTTACCCCGTAAGAACGGAGCAAGGTGTCCCCGCTTTGAAACACGAACTTGTAAGCCGCGAGGCTCCATTTGGCCGGAATCAGCCGGTAGCCGTCGGTGGCCAGCGCTTTCTCATCCGTAAATGAGATGATAACGACGAAGATAAATGGGAACACGCACATAAAGGCAAAGATTCCCGCAATAAGATTCAGAACGAAATTCCATCCACGCGAAACATGGTGAAAATCGCGTTTTTTTCTGATTAGTTCCGCCATACATTGACACTCCTTTCAGCTTTTCTAGAACAAGGCGCTGTCTTTATCGATTTTGCGCACGATGAAGTTGGAAACCATGACGAGGACGAAGCCCACAACCGATTGATAAAGGCCGGCAGCCGTACTCATGCCGATTTCCCCGGTCGTTTTCAGACCGCGATATACGTAAGTGTCGATGACGTTCGTAACGGAATACAGCGTTCCCGAGTCCCTTGGAACCTGATAGAACAAGCCGAAGTCGGCGTAAAAAATCCGGCCAACCGCAAGCAGCGTCATGATGATGATAATCGGAGACAGCAGCGGAAGCGTGATGTTGAAGACCTGCTGCCGTTTGCTGGCTCCGTCGATCATTGCCGCTTCATACAAGGATTTGTCGATGCCCATGATCGAAGCCAGATAAACGACGCTGTTGTAGCCGATGGCCTTCCAGAGATTGACGAAAACCAATATATAAGGCCAGTATTTCGGGTCGGAGTACCACTGAATCTTCTCGACGCCAAACCAGCCCAGCACTTGATTGAACATCCCGCGGTCCATGCTCAGGAAGCTGAAAGCAAAGTACCCGACGATAACCCAGGACAGAAAATACGGCAAAAACATCCCGGTTTGATAGACCTTGGCCAGCGTTTTGCCTACCAGTTCGGACAGCAAAACCGCCATTGCCACGGAAAGCACCAAACCAAGAACGATAAACGCAATGTTGTACAGCAAAGTGTTCCGCGTTATCACGTAAGCGTCGCTTCCGTTGAACAGGAACTTGAAATTGTCCCAACCCACCCATTTGCTCTTGGTTATGCTGGCCCAGAAGCCTTCACGGTTGAACCGGTACTGTTTGAATGCCACCACGGTACCTACAAGGGGCAAGTAGGAAAAGAAGAAAAACCAGATGGCACCAGGCAGCACCATGAAGAGCATGACTTTGTTTTTGATGAGGTTCTTGAGAAATGCAGCCATAGCGTTCCCCTCCCGAATATAGAATGAAAAAGGATCGGGCGCACTTTCACCCGCCCGATCCCCTAATGCGAAATTGTTTATTTATTACTTACCGTTAGCAGCTTTCCAGGCGTCAAGCTGGCTTTGGGCTTCGGCGATGACTTTGTCAAGACCGGCCTCTTTGAACTTTTCGATTGCTTTTGGCAGATACGAATCAGGATCAACCGTACCGGTCATCAGCGAGGACCAGAATTGTTCTTTCACGTTTTGTACGGCAGCCATTTCGGTAGCCACTTTCGTACCGTCGAAGTTGAAGCTCAGGATTGGCGAGTTTTTGCCTTCGGCGTTAAATTTCTTGAATTGATCCCATTTGTCGTCCGGGTCGTTCGGGTTCAGATACAAGAGCATGTTGTTGCCCAAGGAATACGAAGGCATATCATAGTTTTTCGAATCAGGCAGGTTTTCCATGTGAGTATCGTCAATCTTCTTGTAGTGCGTACCTTCGATACCGGAGTCGACCATGTTGCGAAGCACCGGATCGGTATTCAGCAGGTTCAGGAATTCCATCGCTTTTTCAGGGTGTTCGGAGTTCGCGGAGATCGCCATGATCGAACCTTGAACCGAGTTGTTGTTAATGATCGCGTCGCTGGCAGGTACGGATACTACAGGATATCCGTAGGATGCGGACCAAAGGTTGTCGGCGAGCGGTTGAGTTTGCGCTTTATCGGTAAACCAGTTGCCGGAAGTCGTCAAATCGTTGGTCGAACCGGTGGTTGCCGCTTCAGGAGCGATGTAGCCGGCTTGATAGTATTTATGCATCGTTTCCAACGCTTGCTTCATTTCAGGCGTTTCCAGCACGTCTACGATTTTGTAGTCCGTTGTGTCAAGCTTCACGGCCATCGGCAGGTTTTGAACGACATAGTCGTAAGGAACGGTAGGAATGAAGTTTTTGTCCATGCCGAACGGAGTCACGTTAGGTTCGCCTGCTTTGATCGTTTTCAGCATCGGCTCCAAATCCTGCAGGGTGTGTACGGTGGAAATATCGAATTTGTATTTGTCTACGAGATTTTTGTTGAAGCGCCATACTTCCTCAGAAGGAAGCTCTTTGTTGGCAGGAATGCCGTAGTTGTGTCCGTCAACTTTCGAGCCTGCCAGGAACGCAGGGTCAATGGCTTTTTGCAGATCTTGACCGTATTTGTTCAGCAGGTCGTCAAGCTCCATGAATGCGCCTTTTCTGGCGTTTTGCACATAATCAAATCCGCCGGAAGCTGTAAAGATTATATCCATAGGTTCGCCGGAAGCGACATTGACTTGCATTTTTTGAGGGTAGTCGCCCCAGTCGATCATTTTCATCGTAATCGTGGCGTTGATTTTTTCCGTCGTATACTTGCTGACTTCTTCCATAACCTTGTCAACGTCTTTTTGCGGTGTGCCGATCGTGTACCAAATCAGGTTAACCGGCGCTTCCTCTTTAGTTCCTCCGTTATTTGCCGAGGAGTTGTTCGCGCTGTTGCCTCCCGCGTTGTTGTTGCCCCCTCCGCATGCGCTTAAAACGAGCGTTAAGGCCATCAACATCGCGAGTACGAACGAAAAGCTTCTTTTTCCCTTACTCATGTGTGTTCCTCCCTTTTGAAGTGCTTTTCTTCTAATTTACTTCACCTTGCTATGATGCTTACCGCCGGACTTTTTATGTTGCTATTGTTTCCGGCTGGTGTATTAACTACTCTAACCTTACCGGATGAAAGCAGTTTCAAAAAGAAGATAAATTTAATAAATCGAGGTACAAATTAAAGAAAACGTTTTCTGAAAACAAGAAAAGCACCTATAAGGTGCCCATTCGCGGAAAGTTCATTCTCATGTCGTTTACATCAGCTGAGAGCTTTATAATCGGTCGGTGAAATGCCTACATATTTTCTGAACTGCTTGTAAAAATATCCGATCTCCCAGTACCCCACATTGCGGGCGATTTCATGCACTTTAAGATTGGATTTCTTGAGCTGCTGCTTGGCCATTTCGATCCGGTATTTATTGATATATTCCGCAAAGGATTCTCCGGTTTCCTTATGAAACAGCTGCCCCAGGTATACGGGATGGATATGATACTGCTGCCCCAGCGTTTTCAGTGACAACTCCTCGGCATAATGGCCGTGAATATGGCTGAGCACCTGATTTACCACCGGATTTTTGCTGTCCTGCAGCAGCGAGTTCACCGTCTCTTTGGCGACCGTCTGGAGAGCCGCGATCAATTCGTTCATGCTATTGCAGCTTCGAACCCGGCTGAGTCCCTTTTTGAAAATATCCGTTTCATCCGTATGTTTGATTTGCTCAAGCTCCATTTTGAACCTGACAACCAGCTCCAAGGCCGCGTTATGCAGGTCCTCGGGACGGACGCCCTCGATTTTCTGCAGCTGCTCGACATCGCATTGAATGCGCTCCATCAAGCCTTCCTGGTCTCTTGCCAAAATCAGCTTGGCATATTCATCCCACGGGATACCTGCGTTGCGCTCTTCGCTGCCGTCCAGGGACTCCAGCGCCTTGTATTCGATGATCCGGCGGTCCGGATAGATCATGAAATATTCCAGCGCCCGCTTGGCTTCACTGTAGCTGAGGGACGCCTCATCGGGCAGTTGACCCACGCTGCCGATTCCGATCCGGACCGGCTGCCTATGCTCGTCAAGTTCGCGGGAGAGTTCTTCCAGCACCGCGACAAAATCCCGTTTGCCTTCGGCCCAGTTCAGCAGCGATCCGATTACGACCAGATCCCCGTCCACATCGCGGAACGGCGTGATTCTATCCTGTCCCTTCAAGCGCGTAAAAATTCGTTCGAAGCTGTCCTGCTGACTGCCCTCCGGCCGAAGCACGGCCACCACGATAAACGGGCAGTTCATAAACAGCCCCAGCAGCTGCGCACGTTCCGCAAATTCCGCGGCCGCGATATGTCCGGTTACCCAGCGGTAAAGCGTATTGTCCTTCAAGATTTGAACGTCAAACGCGTTGTACAGCTCTTCGGACCTCAAGCTGTCCAGCTTTTCCACCGTATTGCGGAGCGTCGACTCCAGTTCTTCCACATTGATCGGCTTCAGCAGGTAATTTTCGATCCCCAGCTTCATGCCTTCTTTAAGATAATTGAATTCGTTATAGCCGCTCAGGATAATGGCCTTCAGGTCCCTGTGGAGCTTGCGCGCCTCGGAAATCAGGGTCAAGCCGTTCATCACCGGCATCGAGATATCCGTGATCAGCACGTCTACCGGCTTGATAGCCAGCGCTTCCAGCGCCTGCTGCCCGTTTTCGGCCTGCCCGACGATTTCCAACCCTAAAGACGGCCAATCCAAAATATCATATAAACCTTCAATGATAAACGGTTCGTCATCAACGATAAATACTTTATACATCTTCAGCATCCGTTCCTTCCCGATTCGGATAACGTATTAGGATGGTGGTCCCTTCGTCCGGCCGGCTCTCGATTTCAATGCCGTACGGCGCTCCGTACAGAAACCGCAAACGGCTGTGGACGCTGCGGAGGCCGAACATTTTATCCGTTTCCTCCGTTTTGTCCAACTCCTCGCGAATTTCGGCCAGCCTGTCCGGCGGGATTCCCTTCCCGTTATCGCTGACCACAACGATCAGCATTTCCTGTTCTTCCCGCACCTCGATCTCCAGACAATTGTCATACTGGTCGGTCTTGATGCCGTGAACGATGTAATTTTCGATCACCGGCTGCAGCGACAGCTTCATTATCGATTTGCCGTCCAGCTTCGGATCGGATGTGATCGTATAATTAAACTTATCCTTATATCGGATCCGGAACAGCTCGAGATATAAGCGGCAGGCTTCCATCTCATCCCGCAGCGTATATATTTTTTTCGTCTGCACGAGGCTCTTGAACAACACGGACAGACTGTAGATCATCTCTCCCACGTCCTTGGCGCCTTGGGAGATCGCCCTCATCCGGATGACCTCCAGCGTGTTATAGAGGAAATGAGGATTGATCCGCGCCTGCAGGGCTACAAGCTCCGTCTGCTTTTGCTTGATTTCCGCCTTGAATACCCGGTCAATGTACAAATTAAGCTCATCGAGCATGTCGTTGAAGCTTTTTGAAATTTGCCCGAGTTCGTCTTCCCGTACGTCGGTGATCCGGGCGGCTAAATCTCCGTTTCGCACCTTCCGGGTGAAGCGGATGATCCCGTGCGTCCGTTTGGCGAAATTGCTGATGAAGATCGAAGGAATCAAAATGGCGAACAAAATGCAGATCGCGCTGACCGTCAGGATCGTATTTCGCAATCCGCGATAGGTTTTGGCCAAGTCCCGCTGCGGCACCGCGCTGAGCACCGTGAAGCCTCCGCGGCTTTCCGTCAGCTTAGTAAAGGTCATCCCGGCCCCGGCTATCCCGTTATCGTAAACCGAATTCACCTGATCCAAATAGGGGTATCTTCGTCCATAATAAGTATTGGAGGAATCGAACAGGACCATACCATCGCCTGTCAGCACCAGAATCGATCCCTTTAAGTCATCTTTATAATTGGCAAGGCTGTTCCAAATCTTGTCCGTATCGAAATAAACGACCAACTGGCCGATATTTTTCAAGAACTGCCGGTTACTGATCGGAACGCGAACCGAATACATCGGTAAATCCGGCAGCCCGATCGTTTTGCGGATCCAGATGTTGGCCGCGGAAACGTTGGTACCCTCCTGCGAATACATCACGTCCGGCACATAGGAATGCACCGCGTTAGTGGAAATGATTTTAAAATCCATAAAATTGCTATAGGCATAAAGCTGCTGCTGATTGGAGCTGTACAGCATCAGGCTGCGAATATCGGGATCGTCGTCGACCGCGTTTTGAAAATAGGACATCGGGTCGGTCGTAGAGCTGTAGAACCGGTCCAGCCGGTAATTAACGTAGTCCTGATAGGGGTGTTCAAGAAAATAAGACGTAATTCCCGAAAGCTCGCTATCCCGGTATACGTCGCGAATCATTCCCTGCACGGAATCATACTTGGAGCCGATGTAATTGCTGACGCTTTCAATCGCCCGTTTCTGAACGTCCAGCTGTCTCTGCACGGCCGACTCCGACATGAATTTGAACATCAGATAGGAGAACGTGATGATCGTAACGATGGTGATCACCGAGAAGAACAGAATGATCTTCATGAACAGATTGTTTTTGAAATAATTGCGGTAAATCATTCCGATGCCGATCCCCATGCCTGCGCCTCCTTAGTCTAAATGTCATTATAACATGGCAGGAAGGATCATGTTTAAGCGTTCGGGTTCACCCCCGGTTCGCTTGCTCTTTGACAACCGGAATC
Organism: Paenibacillus terrisolis; assembly: GCF_056171975.1. NCBI lineage: Bacteria > Bacillati > Bacillota > Bacilli > Caryophanales > Paenibacillaceae > Paenibacillus > Paenibacillus terrisolis. The sequence goes on from NZ_JBKFGG010000016.1 coordinate 95,957, forward strand.
CAGATTTCCACCAGGTAATCCTCAGCGTCGACATCGCCGCCAAAATATTTTTCGATCGTTGGCAGCTCGGCTTGTTTATAAATGCTCTGCGGCAGGAATTCTCCGTAAATTCTCCCCCACGTGTTTCCCAGCGCCGGGTTCAGCGGGCCTCTGGATTCAAAGACCAGCCATACGGATTCGGGAATCTCCACGATTTTCATATATTCCGCAATGCCCTTCTCCGTCTCGATTCCGACCATATAATCGTTATAGCCATGTTCGTCGTATCCGAAACAAATGCCCAGCGTGCATGGATTCAGGCCGATTTCAAGCAGTCGATCCACGGTTCCGTCCCGTTTGCACTCGTCCCAAAATCCGGGCGTTATATTATGATCCAGAGATGAGGTTACGATCTTTCCGGCGACATAGAAACTTTCTCTCTCGACTAAACGATAATTCATTTCCACTTCCCCCTCAATTTTCAATGTAAAGGACAAGCGAGGACAGGACTTCAGCTTCGCATTGCGCTGCCTGGCCGCCATGGGGGTAATACCGTGGAGCTTCTTGAAAGCGACGCAAAAAGCATCCGGCGATTCGTAGCCGTACTTGACCGCAAGATCGATAATCTTCTCGCCGCCGGATTGCAACTCGAATGCCGCCATAGTCAGCTTTCTTCTCCGAATATAATCGGACAGAGTAATTCCCGTCATCAAAGAGAAGGTTCTTTGAAAAGCACCGGCGGAGCATAAGGCTATCTTCCCGATCGCCTCATAGCTGATCTCCCCGTCCAAATGATCCTCGATATATTCGATGACTTGATTAAGCCGGTCCGTCCAATCCATAGCCTCGTTTCCTTTCGAAATAAATTATAAAGGGTGCCGGAAATGCTGCCCCGTCTTTTATTAAACCAGAAATAACGGAAGCTTGAAGCATTTAGATCCAAAAAAAGAAGAGTGTGCCCCAAAAGTCATCTATGGTGGCTTTTGGAGCACACTCTAAAACTTATCATAACAACAGAGTAGAAAAATCTGCCGGGTCGCTGCCAGATACGGATTGACTTCGAAGATTTGCGTTAGAACAAATTGTCTGCTCTGGTCTGTTCAGTCCCCAAACCCGCATCCCCCTCCGACACTTATAATAGCGGTGTGATATGGCCTTATTCCACTGGGAAGCTCTCATTCTTGATGAATAGCGCCGTTTTATGGCCTTATTTCTTTCAGAAGACCTCCTTTCCCCTTGATTTTGGACGTTTCACCGAAAATAGGGCCCTTTTGTACCGCTATTTTCAGGAAAATGCGGTTTCGAAGTGAAATAAGGCCATTTTATACCGCTATTCGGGAAATCGCCGTTTATTATTGATTCCAACCTGCCTGCGTACAAGCAGAGCATCCTCGATGACGAGCTCACTCCGGCCGACCGGATGCCGGCAAGTCCGGGCCCTCACGCGGACCTCCTCGCCATCATCAAGGGCAATCGAAGCTCACGGTGTTTTCGACCTCGCGATTTGCCGGAATCCAGCCCAGAGATCAGAGGGCTTTTACTTGCCCGGCACTTCCAGCGATTTGCTTAGAAAGCGGCAATGGACACTATAGCAAAAAAGGTGGTGCAGGAACTGTCCCCTGGCACCACCTTTTCTTTTACCTTTGATCCCTTTTCAGTGAAGTGAGCGGTTCATTAAATGAGCCAATTTACTTCTGGGACAGCCTTTTCTTTCCTCAAAAAACGGATCGGTTATAGCTTTCCTTTAGCCGCGGAACTCCTGCAACCCTTCGTTCAGCGCACGAGTCGCCGAATACACTTGCTGATACAACTTGAACAAGCGGGCGTATTTGTCGACGTTCTCGGCAATCGGCTCATAGGTAGCGCCATATCCGATAAACTTGTCGGCGCATTCTTTCAGGCTCGCAAACCAGCCGCTCCCGACGGCAGCCATCATGGCGGCTCCCATCGCCGGGCCTTGCTCGTTGTTCAGCGAAACGACCGGCTTGCCGAAAATATCGGCTTGCATTTGCAGCCAAACCGGATTTTTCGCGCCGCCGCCGATCGAAATCACGCGGTCTACGGAAATGCCTGCCTGCGTGAACAGGTCAAAGGACTCCTGCAGCGAAAAGGTGATGCCTTCCATCACGGCGCGGGCCAAATGCTCGCGGCGATGCGTGCCGGACAAGCCGATGAAGCTGCCGCGGATGATGCTGTCCGCATGCGGAGTCCGTTCGCCCACCAAATAAGGAGTGAACAGCAGCCCTTCCGAACCCGGAGACACGTCGCCTACCGGAGCCAGCAGCTCATTGAAACTAAGCTCTGGCGCCAGTGAATCCTTGAACCAGGTCAGCGAATATCCCGCCGCCAGCGTAACGCCCATGGCGTAAAAGGCCCCCGGATGCGCATGGTTAAAGAAATGCACCTTGCCGGCAAAATCTTTGTTTTTGTCTTCTTCATAAGTCAAAACAACACCGGACGTTCCTACGCTGCACAACGCGTCGCCCTTGCGGACGATACCGGCGCCCACCGCTCCGCAGGCGTTGTCCGCGCCGCCGCCGAACACTTTGGTCGAAGTCGTAAGCCCCGACATCTCGGCAAATTGCGGCAGAATCGTGCCGGTTCCTTCCGTACTGCCCACGATAGGAGGGCAGAATCCGTCCGGCAGTCCGAACGCCTTGGCGATTTCCTCGCTCCATTGTCCTTCGGGCACGTTCAGCAGCAAGGTTCCCGCCGCGTCGGAAATTTCCATATGCACCTGTCCGGTCATCCGGTAGCGCAAGTAGTCTTTCGGCAGAACGAAACGGGCCGCTTTCGTGAACAATTCCGGTTCGTTCTCCTGCACCCACAGGATTTTCGGCAGCGTAAAGCCTTCCAAAGCGGCATTACGCGTAATCTCAAGCAATTTGCCGCCGAGTTTTTGCTCGATTTCGCGGCATTGCTTCGTCGTCCGGGTGTCGTTCCACAAAATGGCCGGGCGAAGCACCTGATTTTGTTCGTCCAGCAGTACCAGTCCGTGCATTTGGCCGGAGAATGATACGCCCTCGATGTCAGCCGCCTGGATACCGCTTTCACGAATCAGCTGCTGCAGACAGGACACCGTTCCTTTTACCCATTCCTCCGGATTTTGTTCGCTGTAACCCGGGCGTTCATGAATAAGCGGATAAGAAGCGGAGGCTTCCCCTTTAATCTCGCCGTCTTGGCTCACCAGCAGCGTTTTTACCGAGCTCGTTCCAAGATCGATCCCAATCACGTATTTCATCCGTTTTTTCTCCCTTCGCATTCGATCGCCCGCGTCCTTCACTTTTATAATAAAAAGGGACGACGAGCGTCCCTTTTTATTTTTACGTATAGGTTAACAAATGAAGAAACACTGGCCGGACCAAAAATTCTTCCCTTTTACTTCGTGTTGAACAGATATTCGTTCAAGCGGGCTTTGACCAGCTCGAGGTGGTTCGATTTGTTAACGATTTTGCTGTTTTCCAGCGCGTAGGCTTCCAGCGTTTTGAAGTTGGCTTTGCCGGATACGATGTCTGCGCCGATACCGGATTTGAAGCTGGAGTAACGTTCGTCAAGCAATTTGTCGAAGAATTTGTCTTCGATCATTTTGCCGGCCACTTTCAGGCCTCTGGCGAAAGTATCCATACCGGCGATGTGAGCGTAGAACAGGTCTTCCGGTTCGAAGGAGCCGCGTCTTACTTTGGAGTCGAAGTTCACGCCGCCGGATCCGAGACCGCCGTTTTCAACGATTTCATACATAGCCAGCGTAGCTGCATACAGATCTGTCGGGAATTCGTCGGTATCCCAGCCGAGCAATACGTCGCCTTGGTTGGCGTCAACCGAACCGAGCATGCCGTTGATGCGCGCTACGCGCAGTTCATGTTCGAAGGTGTGGCCGGCAAGCGTAGCATGGTTCGCTTCAAGGTTGAGTTTGAATTTATCTTGAAGGCCGTATTTTTGCAGGAACGAAATCGTGGTAGCCGCGTCAAAATCATATTGGTGTTTCGTAGGTTCTTTTGGTTTAGGTTCGATCAGGAATTGGCCGGTGAAGCCGATTTCCTTCGCATAATCGATTGCCATGTTGAAGAATCTTGCCAGGTTGTCAAGCTCCAGACCCATATCGGTATTCAGGAGGGATTCATAACCTTCGCGGCCGCCCCAGAACACATAGTTTTCTGCGCCAAGTTCAACAGCCGTTTCCAGGCCTTTTTTCACTTGAGCTGCCGCATAGGCGAATACATCAGCGTTCGAAGTCGTAGCAGCGCCATGAACATAACGCGGATTGGAGAACATGTTGGCGGTGTTCCACAGCAGTTTAACGCCGGTCGCTTTCATGCCTTCTTTGATTTTGGCTACGATAACGTCCAGGTTGGCGTTGGATTCTTTCAAGGTTGCGCCTTCAGGGGAGATATCGGCGTCATGGAAGCAGAAATATGGAGCGCCGAGTTTCTCAACGAATTCGAAGTTAACTTCTACGCGAGCTTTAGCCAGATCGAGACCGGTAACCGTTTCCCAAGGACGGATCATGTTGCCTTGACCAAACGGGTCGCTGCCGTTCATTGTCATGGTATGCCAGTACGCAACGGCAAAACGCAGATGATCCTTCATCGATTTACCGAGTACTACTTCGTTTTCGTTATAATGTTTGAATGCGAGCGGATTTGTAGAACCTGCGCCTTCATACTGGATTTTGCTGATGTTTTTGAAATAACTCACTTTAAGTCCTCCCTACCTGATTTTGGGTTTAGTAAGCCTTTACATCCGACTTTTTAAGATTAGCATGCCTCTCCTTTTGGTGCGGCATGCTTTTCACACATAGATCGTATCACGTTCCACTTTGTTTGTCTAGTAAACTAACAAAGTTATTGATTTTTATGCGGGTACCTGTGTTATGATGCTTGTATAAACTTCAATATATGCGATATACGCAAGCCATCTGGAGGAAGAAAGATGAAAATAACAGGCGATCAGCAGTTGATCAAAAAGATGAACAAGACCATCGTCCTGGATACGATTCGGGGGCGCCAGCCGCTATCCCGGGCTGACATCTCTGCTGCCATCGGCCTGAATAAAGCGACGGTATCTTCGCTGGTTTCCGAACTCATCGACAGCAGACTCGTCACCGAAATCGGTCCCGGAGAATCCAGCGGCGGACGCAAGCCGACGTTGCTGCTCTTTAACCGCAGCGCGGGTTATGCGATCGGAATCGATATTCGCGTCAACGACCTTCTGGCGATTCTTGTGGATTTGGAAGGAACTGTCATCCAAGAGAAAGCGGTGGCGTTAAGCGATTTTTCCCCCGAGAATGTAACGGAACAAATCCGGAAAACGATCCGTCTGCTCAGCAAAAAGGTGCCTGAATCCCCTTACGGCATCATCGGCATCGGCATCGGCGTTCCGGGTCTCGTGGACGAGCACAGCTTCGTCGTCTCCGCCCCCAATCTCGGCTGGGATCATGTAAACCTGCAGGACGCGCTGGTTCCCGAATTCGGAACCAACGTTCATATCGATAACGAAGCAAACGCGGGCGCAATCGGCGAGAAATTATTCGGAGCCGGGCGCGAAGCCGCCAACCTGATATATATCAGCCTTGGGGTCGGCATCGGATCGGGCATCATTGTCGGCGGGGAGTTGTATCGGGGAACCTCCAACTTTTCGGGAGAAGTCGGCCATATGACCGTGGCCAAAGACGGACCGCTTTGCCGCTGCGGCAATCGGGGATGCTGGGAGACGCTTGCTTCCGAAAAAGCCCTGCTCGACCGCGCCGTCAAGTTATGGAAGCATCCGGTCCCGGATCTGAACTATATCCTGGAGCAAGCCAAAGAAGGCAACGCCGAAGCGATTGCCCTCTTAAACGAAACGGGCTCCTATCTGGGAGTGGGTCTAGCCAATCTCGTCAACATCCTGAATCCCGAGCTCATTGTCATCGGGAATCGGCTATCGGTCGCGGGTGACCTGCTGCAAGACTCTATGCTGGAGACCCTGGAAAATCGGAGCCTGTCCTACCATCGGAAAAAGACGCATGTAGCCTTTGCTAATCTCGGCATCCGTTCGACCGCATTAGGCGCGGCTTCCCTGCCGATTACCTCTTTTCTGTCCGATCCCGACGTAAGCGCAGAGAACCCGGAGCATTCATGAATGCCCGGGTTCTCCGCTTTTTTATTCATCCAGTCCGTATACGCGGCGACTTTGCGCAAGCTCAAAAACTTCGCTCTCCGGCAAAGGCCGGCTAACGAAATACCCCTGCACCAGATCGCATTTGGCCCGCTTAACAAGCTGCATTTGCTGCAGCGTTTCTACCCCTTCCACCACAACCTGAAGGCCCATTTTCCGGCCGATCAGCACGATCGCCCGGGCCAGCGACCGGTTGTCCCTCTGATCCGGAACCTGCTCGATAAACGTCTTGTCGACTTTCAGTGTCGTAATTGGCATCTGTTTCAAATATCCCAGAGAAGAATATCCGGTGCCAAAGTCGTCGAGCGCGATTTGAATGCCTTTTGATTTCAAATACTCCAGCTTGGGAATCAGCAACTCGAAGGATTCCATGATGATCGATTCCGTGATTTCCAGTTCCAGCAGTTCAGGCTCCAGACCGGTTATACCGAGGACACGCTTCACCATGTCGATGAAATCCTCTTGGGCCAGCTGAATCATCGAAATATTCACCGATATTTTAAAGCTTCCGCAGCCCTCGTCCTGCAGCCTTTTGGCAAATTTGCACGACTCCGTAAGCACCCATTCCCCGATGGGAATAATCAGCCGGCTGTCCTCGGCGATTTTGATGAAATCAAGCGGCGCCACAAACCCCAGCTCCGGGCTGTTCCAGCGAATCAAAGCCTCGAAGCCGATAATTTGTCCGCTTCTGAGATTGACCTGCGGCTGGTAATATAATAAGAATTCGCGGTTTTGAATCGCTTGGCGGAGATATTTTTCGATGATGACACGCTTGTTCAGCGATTCGATCAAAGACGAGTCAAATACGACGTATTTGCCCTTTCCCGCCACTTTGGCGGCGTGCATCGCCACATCCGCATTTTTCAAAATCTCTTCCCCGCTGTTTCCGTCCTCCGGATAAAAGGAAATGCCTATACTGATCGAAACATACAAATCGCTTTCGGAGATTCGGAACGGCTCTTTGAACCCGTGGATCAGCTTGTCCGCGAGAATGAGCGCTTGCTCTTTTCCATTCACCCGTTTCAAAAGAACAACGAATTCATCCCCGCCCAGTCTATACAGGGTGCCGATAACGCCGACCAGTTCGGCCAATCTCGAGCTGACCTCTTTAAGCAGTTGATCGCCGATCTTATGCCCCAGCGTATCGTTAATATATTTGAAATTATCGGTATCCACGAATAATAATGCAGCATTTCCCTGATGGAGCGTCAGAAGCGATTCCAGCTCCTCCAGCAGTGAGAGCCGGTTCGGCAAATCGCTAAGCGCGTCGAAGTAGGCCAAATGCCGCAGCTTGTTCTCGTACAGCTTCCGTTCCTGAATATCGATACCGGCCACAACGAACAGGTCGGGATTTCCCGTGATGCCGCGAATAACGGTCGTTCTGAAAAGAAACGCTTTGGGTCGATCCCGGTCGGCGCAGGTCAGCAGCATTTCGTGATTGTCGACGAATTTCATCGCGAGCGCGTCGTCCATCAGGGCGGCCAGTTCCGCATACCTCTGCCCCATCCCTCGGATCCTGTCGTACTTCCTCCCGACGGCGTCATCTTCCTTGATTCCCGTCACCCACTCCGCATATTTGTTGAAACGGACGGTTTTTTTGTCGCTTTGCACGGCCCAGATGAACAGGTTCGTATGATCCAGCACTTCTTTGGAAAATTCCCGTTCCCCGTGAATGGCTCTTCTCAGCCGGTTGATATACAGCTTGAGCAGTACATAACTGAGGCCAATCAGAAGAACTACTCCGCATCCGATTAAAATGTACCGGTTTCGAATGCTGCTTTGATAATACTCCGAGTGCTTGAGAAAATACCTCTGATACATCTCTTCATAAAGTCCGGTCCCTTGCAGCGCGTCGATTCGGCGATTGACGTAGCTGACGAGTTCGGGCTTCTTCTTGCTGATCCCATAGGCGACGTCCAGCGGGTACAAATCGCGCAGAACCTTGCGAATATTCCCGGTCATTTCATGCTTAACGATGAGATAATCCACGACGTTCTCATTCTCGAAGAGCAGATCGATCTCTCCCCGTTCAAGGGCGAACAGCCCTTCCTCGACGGTGGGGAAGGATTTGTACGTTGTGACATCCGCCTGCTCCCGCAGAAGCCGTTCGGAATACTGTCCGGCCCCGACGCCAACCTTATAATGATTTAATGTCGAAGGAGTTAATTCCCCGGTAAATCCGGGACTTGCATAAACCCCGATGTATGTACGCATGACCGGCTTGGAGAATAGAACTTCCTTCTTCCGGCTCTCCTGAATCGCCATTAACCCGACAGTGTCGATCTCTCCGCTCTTTAGCCTGTCGTAGGCATCCTCCCAATTGGAGGCTGAGTAGAGGAGTGCGAAATCCTCATCCGGAAAAATGAGGTTCGTCAGTTCCAGATCGAACCCGGTAGGATATCCGTTCTGGATGAATTTGTAGGGGGGATAATCAAGCTCGGTCTGATATTTGACCGCTTTTCGCTCGGCAGATACCGGCAACACAAAACTATTCACAGTAAGCAAGATTGTGACTGCGTACAGCATGATCCTGAGTATCCGCTTCATTTCGAAATCACCCTTTATTGTCGATATTCAGCGTATTTTGTTCCATATTATCATAATTTCAAAGGGACAAATAGGAAATTTTGCCTGGGGTGGCCTATCTACAAAAAAAGCCGAATTCCTTCCCTTTTCTTCGGGTAGAATCGGCGCAAATCAGTCACTTATTTGCTCGGAATGTCGGGCTCCTCGTGAGCATCCAGAAACGGTTTGTTCACAAAATAATACATAAAACCCATCAGAAGTACTCCCCCGACCAGATTCCCAAAGGTAACCGGCACAAGATTATGGATGAGACCGGCAACCGAAATCGAGCCCGGATGATTGAGAACCAAAGCGATGGCGAAGGTGCACATATTGGCGATGCTGTGCTCGTAGCCGGAGATGAAGAAGCAAAACACAAACAGCATCATGGCGAACATTTTCGCCCCGTCTCCCTTCAGCGACATCGGAATAAAAAAGGCCAGGCAAACAAGCCAGTTACAAAGGATAGCCCGGAAAAACAATTGCAGCGCCGAGGTGGTCATTTTATGCTCCACTACGCTCAGCAGGAAGCCGTTCACTGACGCATCGTTAAACAGGCCCGTCAAGAATATAAGCAGTGCAAAGCTGGCCGCCCCCAAAATATTGCCGACGTAGCTGAACACCCACAGCTTGACGACTTCGCTCCAATCCAGCTTCTTGCGCAGCGCGGCGTACGTGTAGTAAAAGGTGTTGCCGGTGAAAAGATCTCCCCCGCCGTAGGCTATTAGAATGATTGCGGCGCCGAAGGTGATCGCGGCCATCGGATAAGTGAGAGGCGAGTGCTCCAGATAAAAATAATTCCCCGTCTTAAAGGCGACGATGACCCCAAATCCGATGAACATGCTCGCAAGCATGGCTCTGGCGATGTAGCGCAGAAGGCTTTGCCGATAAATTTTATGCTTTTTCAACGCCAGCTCTTCAACTTTCAAAAGCGATTCGATTTCCATAGGGCCTCCCGTTAAATTTCCTCATTTTCCATATATCTTGTCCTGTGCCGGGGAACGCCATGCTCCATTTTTGCGATCGCTTATTTACAATCCGGCGATAAATGTGCATAATAAAATCAGAATAACTTGATAATGATTATCATTATTGATAACTCGTTTAATCAGAAATCCTTAGTTGAGGAGACGACGTCCCATGAGAATATCGGCACGCTCACGAAAAATATCGCTTGGAATCGATGATTATCTCGATCTGCTTAATCTTGCCGCCTATTTGGGCGACGAAAAGTGGCAGAAAGAAATCATCCGCAAGCTGGAAGTTTTGCAGGCGAATTTGTCGGACATTCGCAGTTAAAATCAGGTGTGTATCCCGATTTTAACCGATGTTATGATATTTGTCACAACTTTTACACATTGTATCCGGTAATGCCGCCACTATATGCGAAGAGGGTGTCCCGAAAAGTCATCTACGATGGCTTTGGGGCACCCTCTAAAATTTATCATAACCACACAACAGAGAAACCCTGCCAAATCGCTGCCGGGTAACGGATCGACTTCGTGAATTCCCTCCGACACTTAAAATTGCGGTATTTTATAGCCTTATTTCCACGGGAAGGCCTCATTCTGAATGAATAGCGCCGTTTTATGGCCCTATTTCTGCAGAAGAATTCTTTTTTCCTCGGTTTTGGACATTTTACCGAAAATAAGACCATTTTGCATCGCTATTTTTAGGAAAATACGGTCTCGGAGCGAAATAAGGCCATTTAAGACCGCTATTCGAGAAATCGCTGTTTGCCCGGCGAAGTACAGGCAATTTATCGAAGCCGGATCCGTATGAGCAGCCGGCGCAGTCGAGCCCGAACTAGTCCATCCTCGGGTGGCGAGCCCACTCCGGCTGATCGAACCGCCGGCAAAGCCGGCCCGCACGGGAAGCTGTGCGCTGCATCAAGTGAAAACTCCATCCGTTCGTTATCATTTGGATCATGGCAAATCGGAGCTTCCCATCAAATAACGGTCAACTTCACGCGCAGCTTGACGGCCTTCGTGAATTGCCCAAACGACAAGGCTTTGCCCGCGCCGCATGTCGCCGGCGGCGAATACGCCTTCGACGTTCGTTTTGAAGCAGCCTAGCTCCGCCTTGGCGTTGGTGCGCTCATCCTGCTCCACGCCAAGCTGGTTCAGCATCCCGTTCTCCGGCCCGGTGAACCCCAAAGCCAGCAATACCAAATCCGCCGGAATGACCCGTTCACTGCCGGCAACCTCTACCGGAACGACACGGCCCTGCTCATTTTTCTTCCATTCCACCTGAACCGTATGCAGCTCGGTTATCCGGCCTTCGGCATTTCCGGCGATGCGTTTCGTGGAGGTCAAATACTGCCGCGGATCCTGGCCATACAGCTTCGCCGCTTCCACTTGACCGTAATCGGTCTTGAGCACCTTCGGATATTCCGGCCATGGATTTTCAGGCTGACGGGTCAACGGAGGCTTCGGCATGATTTCCAGTTGCGTCACGCTGCGGCAGCCTTGCCGGATAGCCGTGGCGACGCAGTCCGTTCCGGTATCCCCGCCGCCGATGACCACAACATCCTTGTCTTTGGCCGACAGGAAACGGCCATCCTCCAGTCCGGAATCGAGCAGACTCTTGGTATTCCGGGACAGGAACTCCATGGCTTGATGAATTCCGGCAAGCTCCCGGCCTTCAACGTTAAGGTCGCGGGCTTTCGTCGCCCCGCCGCAGAGCACGATGGCATCGAACTCGGTTTTGAGTTCTTCCGCGGAGATATCTTTGCCGACCTCCGTTCCGGTAATGAACGTGATTCCTTCGGCCGCCAGAAGATCAACGCGGCGCTGCACCGTCCCTTTATCCAGCTTCATGTTGGGAATGCCGTACATCAGAAGCCCGCCGATCCGGTCAGCCCTTTCGTACACTGTTACTTTATGGCCGGCTTTGTTGAGCTGGTCGGCGCAGGCCAGTCCGGCAGGGCCGGACCCGACAACGGCGATTTTTTTGCCGGTACGGGCCGTAGGAATTTTCGGGGCGATTAAGCCATCGGCAAACCCTCTGTCGATGATCGCTTTCTCGATGCTTTTGATGGTTACGGGAGCTCCGGATTTGCCGACGGTACACGCGCCCTCACATGGGGCCGGACAGACGCGTCCGGTGAATTCCGGAAAATTATTGGTTTTATGCAGCCGTTTCAGAGCCTCTCCCCAGATCCCCCGGTATACCAGATCGTTCCATTCCGGGATCAGATTGTGGAGCGGACATCCCGAAGCCATCCCCGACAGAAGCCTTCCGACATGACAGAAGGGCGTTCCGCAATCCATACAGCGTGCGCCTTGCGTTCTTAACTTGTCTTCCTCTAGCGGAACCGCAAATTCCCCCCAGGAATTGATCCGATCCAGCGGCTGAATCTCCGCGGGAACCTCGCGCTTGTATTCCAAAAAACCGGTTGCTTTCCCCATTTCCATCCCCCTGTTCTTATATCACTTATGCCGGTCGGCTCAAGGCCTGACCAGCCTGCACACATAAGGTTGCGCTATCGCATTATCACTATAAAGCAATAAACCGCACGGCTGTGACCGGTCACTAAATATATACATGTTACCACCTGAAGCCCGGTCTCCAGAATGAAGAAGATCACTAAAAGAAATCGATTGATTTCCCCAATAGGCCGATTGTATGATGGACTTATGCAGTGTCAACAACGGTGACGTTCTCCCGTATGACGAACATCGTCAGAATAGAACACTTATATGGTTCATTTCGAGGAGGCCATAGGTATGGACGATCAGGAAATCAAGTATTCCCGCTTCGAATCGATTATCGATTTCTCTGCACTGCTGCAATCCATTGACACCATGAGCGTAGGTCTTGCTATTACAGATCCTCATTTGCCGGACAATCCGCTGGTCTACGTAAATCAAGGGTTTGAGAGAATTACCGGTTATTCTCCCGAGGATGTCCTGATGCGGAACTGGCGGCTTCTTTTGGGAGAGGATACGGACCAGGAAAGGCGCGAGATCATCCGTCTGGCCATCAAGGAGAAACGTGCCGCTACCGTAACGTTCAAAAATTACAAAAAAGACGGGGAACCATTTTGGAACCAATTCATCCTTATTCCAATCATGGATTCCGACGAAGTAGTAATGTATTACATAGGCCTTTTGTTTGACGTATCCAAAGAAATGGAAGAGCGTTCCATCTCGTCGGAGCAAATCAGCCAGTTTGTGATCTTCGATCCCATTACGGGTTTGCTGAACATGAACCGGTTCAAAGAGCTGATGCATACGAAGCTAGCCACGGCTCAGGCCGAAAAAAGCGCCGCCGCCGTGCTTCGGGTAAACCTCAACCGGTTTCGCTACATAAATGAAAGTTATGGGGAAAGCACCGGCAATGAGCTGCTTCGGGGAGTTGCCGAGCGGCTGACCGTTTCTTTTCCCAAAGGAACCCCGATCTGCCGCAGCTTTGCCGATGAGTTCATCGTGCTGATCTCCGACATTTCCGATCCCTTGCAAATACATAAAATGGCTTTAGAATTAAACGATTCTTTAAAGAAACCTTATATGCTCTCCGGAGAAGAAATCAGCATCGGATTTGGTCTGGGCATCAGCATTTTCCCCGATGACGGCCAGGATGTGACACTGCTGCTGAAGCATGCCGAACTCGCCATGAAGGAAGCCAAATCGGAAGCGCTGAACGGCCCGCACTATTTCGACTATTACTTAATGGATAAGCTGATCGAACGAGTCACCATCGAGAAAAAACTGCCCCGCGCTTTGTCCGAAGGGCAATTTGAACTGCACTATCAGCCCAAGTTCGATTCCGCCGCTATGACTCTGACCGGATTTGAAGCTTTGATCCGCTGGAACGATCCCGAGCAAGGACGAATTCCGCCGGGCAACTTCATTCCCATCGCCGAGGACTCCGGCTTCATCGTACCGCTGGGGGAATGGGTGCTTTGGGAGGCCTGCCGGACCAATAAGAAATGGCAGGACGCCGGATATCCCAAGCTGCCGATTTCCGTAAACGTGTCGGCGATCCAGTTCAGGCATCCGAATTTCGTCCGTACGGTGGAGAGCGTGTTGGAGCAAACCGGGCTGGAACCCCAGTATCTTGAACTCGAGGTTACCGAAACCCTGCTGAACAATCCCGTGCTGATCAAGGAAACGCTGAATTCGCTAATGGAACGGGGAATTTCCCTTTCCGTTGATGATTTCGGAACGGGTTACTCCTCGATCAATTATTTGAAGTCGCTGCCGCTGCAGGTATTGAAAATCGACAGAACTTTTATTCAGGAGACGCCTTTCTCCGAGCGGGACAGCTCATTGCTGCTCTCGATCATTCAGCTTGGCAAATCCTTGGGAATGACGGTTCTGGCCGAAGGCGTGGAGACGAAAGAGCAATTTGTTTTCCTTCAGGAAAACGGCTGCGATCAGATCCAAGGGTTCTATTTCAGCCGTCCGTTAAGCGAGTCGGCCATGGAAGAGATGCTGATTACGAACCAGGGTTAACCCTGCCGCGCACAGATCCCAGCGCGTGATGCAACCTGGTCAATCAATCCAAATAACGCGGTTCCCCTGTGGGCGGTACCTGCATGACTAAGGAAAAGCCATGAAAGTGGTGCTCCATTGTTCCAAGAGAGCTCCCCTGTCCATGGAAATAACGGCACTTTAGGGTCTTATTTCGCGGATCCTGGCGTGTTCTTCACTAATAGGAGAACTTTTGGCCCTTATTTTCGAGCAGGCGGTGTAAAAAGCGGCGATTTCCCGGCGTTCTGCGGAAATAGCGCCCTTCCCGACCTCTATTTCACACCCAACAAGCGTTATTGATACAATAGCGACCTTTTGTTTCCTTATATTAGGATGTAGGTGGCTGAGTCGCTAATAGGGGGCATTGGATCGTCTTCTTCTTCCCGACCCAAAGCTCCCCCGCCATGCTCACCTTATTTCAGGAACCTTCTGCCGGAATCCGTTCAAGACAAAAGACGCAAGCTTATTTGGGCGGTACGGCCCTGAAGCTTGCGCCTTTTTACGTTGGCACGCGAACAACTGAATCAGCCCTTTCCTCTCCCCAGCGGATACCGGTAAAAGAACCATAAGGCAAGCAGCAAGGCGACAACCGGGATGCCGCCGAGCAGCCAATGGATTCCCGCGGCGACGGATACCGGCTGGATCGATTGATGAGCGCTGTACCCGGTCCATTCCAGAACGATCCCCATCAGCGCCGCCTGCAGCGAGACGCCCCACCTGACGATGAATCCGTTCATGCCGAAATACATTCCTTCCCTGCGCGCCCCGGTTTTTCGCTCATCCTCGTCAATAACCTCGGACAGCATAACGTCGAGCAGTACGAGCAGACCGGCCAAACCGACGCCAACCGCGGCGGCGGTAACGACGGCGCCGGCCGAGTGCGTGACAAAACCAAAAGGCAGCAAGGCCGCCATGTAGCATAAAACCGCCGCCAGCGCTCCGCGGCGGGGACCGAATCTCGCCGCGATTTTCCCCCACAGGAAAACAAACGGGATCGCCGTCAGGAAAATAGCACCGAGCAGAATCGTGTTAAAGCTCTCCTCTTGTCCCAGCACATATTTTGTGAAGAACGGAATTCCCGCAGGCAGCAGCGCAAAAGTAAATTGCACGAGAAAGCTGCCAATCACATACCAAACGAAAGCCCGGTTCCTGAACGTATGACGAATCGCTGCCCCCAGCTGAAAAGAACCTTGCGCTACTTCGGGATTCTCACGGCTCCCCCAAAGCGATACGCCCAAAAAGATCGCGGCGACGACGCCGAAGACGATCCCCATCGCTCCCCAGCCTATCTGCGAATATAAAAGCGGCGGAACGGCGACGCCCAAAATCATTCCGATGATTCCAAGCATCTGCCGCCACGATGAAACGTACGCACGGTCTTTGATGCTGTGAAACATTTCCGGGAACAGGGAAGAATAATTCAGAACGACCAAAACAAACAGCGCATCGTACCCGAATACCACGGCTATAAAGTATGGAAACGCCCATGTTTCCGACGCGGGCGGCATCCATAGCAGCGAAAAAACGGCGGCCAACGGGATCGTACCGAATAAGATAAACGGAATCCGCCTGCCGAAGCGGGTACGGGTGCGGTCGGACCAGTGGCCGATCAGCGGATTAAGCACGGCGTTCAATATACCGTGAAATACCATGGCAAGACTGATCCAGGCCGGGCGGACGCCCAGCACGTCGACATAATAATAAACCAGATAAGTCGCAAACGCCTGCGCCATCAAATTAACCGACAGATTCCCGGAGCTGTAAGCAACCTTTCTTAGCTCCCGACCGCCGGGCCGCGTAGTAATCCGCTGCATCCGCTTAGCCCCCATTCTTTGGGTTCATGACTGATTCTGCCGCTGCAGGTTTTGCAGATCCCGCCAACGGATCATGACGATTCCTTCTTCTTTCAGCGCATTTTGCACCTCCGGGTCGCGGAACATCCGGTAGTCCCACTCCCGCTTCTCCCATTCCGAATGAATTGCCTTCAGCTCTTCCGTAGCGAAAGCGGGATGGATGATGATTTCGGAGACGCCGGGCTGCAAATCCCGCAAAACGCCAATCATGTCGCGCCTGTAGCTCTCATAAGTTTCGCCCGGCTGCTTGTCGAAGGCCAGGCCGATAAGCTCGTCAAGGATGACGACGCCCATGCGGTCGGCTAGCTCCGTGACCCGCGCCGCCAGATTCGTCGCCTCGGGCTGGACGCCGCTTACGTCGGGAAGCGCCCGCGGCATGCGAAAAGGCAGTCCATAGCGGACGCAAACCTCAAATACGACATCGAGGAACGTTCTTCCCGTCGCAATTCCATACAGGCTGCCCATGTGGTTGTCGAGGTGAGTCGGTTTCATCCCGAACGCAAGCGCCATCTCAACCTGGCTGAGGATTTCCGTACGAACCTGCTGCTTGCTCGCCTCTTTTTCAAAGGTCGTGATATCGGCGGGAAAATACCCTTCTTTCGTGACCAGCGTATGGGCATCCGCGTTACGAGTCACCGGTCCCCATTTGTACCCGCTCCATTCGCTGGTCGTCGTCAGATGAACCCCAACATCGTATTCGGGATGCGAGGCGCTCCAATCCGCTGCCTCCTTGGCCCAGCCGCACGGAACCATCAGCGTGGCCGAGGAGACCGCTCCTTCCTGCAGCAGCTGCTCGATCGCCATATTCTCCGAATGGCACATACCAAAGTCGTCCGCGTTTACGATTAACAGCCTTGTTCCCGGTTCATATCCCAAACGTTGTTCCAATGTCATGAGGTCCATCCTCCATTCTGCTATGTGGTCCAGCCTTAGATTTTAGCGCTTACATTTTATGTGAGATCAAGCTGCGGCTCTAGTTACGGATAGAGCTTCGAATCCTTGTTGACGACATACGTGTTCGCGATCCAGTCATGAAGCCCGCGCTTCTCCTTGCTGAATGCAACCATGATGTAGCCGATAAAAAGAATTACAGCGGATATTATCTCGGCCAAATATCGTCCAACCGACCGCAGATAGGAAATGCGCTCTCCTTCTCCGTCCACGATCTTCGCGCCGAGAGCCGCTTTTCCGAGCGTTCCCTGCAGTTGGGTGCAAGGCAATATGGTAAAGTACAGGAAATCCAAAACCCGTTCCTGCCAATCCGAAGTGGGAAGAAACCAATACACAATGCCAAGCAGAACCGTGTCGATCAGCAAAGCCAGCAATCTTCTCCAGAACCCGACATAGATCGTATCCGGGTCCCGATAAATCATTTCCCGCTGCCCTTTATGCATATCGCTGCTTGAGGAATATTGGTTTTGATTTTGCCAGTCTTGATATGAAGACATATGAGCAACACCCTTTCTTTATAGAGCACTCCTGCTCTATTCATATGAACGAACTCTGGGTTGTATTTCCCGAAAATGCATTCGTTTGTCGTATTCGCCCAATTTCCTGAAGATTCCTCTTTTTCCTGCAAGATTGGACGGTAAACCTGTGAATGGGTAAAAAAGAGGCCGGCCGTTTCCAGCCAGCCCGATAATATGAAGTTTACTTGCGAACGAGATACCGGTAGGCCGACACGCCGTAAAATCCAAGCCTAACTTACAACTCCAGCGCAGCGGCGTTATTTGACAACACCTGAAGATACATCCGCGGCGGCAAGCACATCCAGCATTTTGATATCGGCCGCTTCGGCAGCCATCATCTTCTCGTTCATCTTAGCCACCCCTCAAAAAAATCACGGTAGCCGCGTTTCATCACGGTGCCGGAGAACATTTCAAACGCATACTCTCGATTATCGGGAGAGTATTTCAGCGGCGAGGCCGCCGCCATATTCACCAGCTCGAACCAGTTTTGCTCGTTGCCCGCAAAGGCATGGCGCGAGCTGATATGACCGTAGCAGGGATGCTCGGGTTTTACGACGATTTTCCCCATGGCGAGCGCTTCGGTCAGCGGCATGGCGAAGGTGTCGAATCTGGAGCAGCTCCAATACACCTTGGCCGAATTCATCAGTGCAAAAATATCATCCTGGCTCAGAGCGAACTTGAGGGTTACGTTGCCCGGAATATCGTACTTCTTCATGCTTTCCCGGTAACGCTCCCCGCCGAACACCATGACGACGTCCTTATCGGAATTTTGCCTTGCATACTCCAAAACAAGATCCGGACGGCGGTTCTCCTCGTCCCGACCGATCCACAGCACCCGGTTATCGACAATCGCATCCGGGTCAAAATGCTTTTCCGCCAGCTTTTCGTTAAACCCGATCGGAATCACGTCGACATCCGTAACGCCAAAGACATCCCTCATCTGTCCCCGCAAAAATTCGGTCTGCACAATCGCTTTATCAACGATGCCGTAAAACGGCTTCATCATTTCATATCCCGTCAGTGCCGGATCGGGGAAGCTGTGCGGGAACAACACGCTGTTCTTGATAAACATTTTGAGAAACGTAAATCCGGAAACGGTATAAATCACATGCTCAATACCTTGGGCATATATCTGATCCAGTACGATATCGTAATTGACCAGATCGCCTTTTTCATGCTCATATCCCGGAATCCAGTCGTGTCCGCCGACATGCCGCTCGGGAGAGATAAAAACAATCTCGACGCCAAGCTCAAGGGCGATGGCGCGCAGCCGCTCGGCAAACACGCGGGGACCCTGGGACTCGGCAAACTGGATTTTGCGCATCACAAGTCCTACTTTTTTCATGAAAGCCTCCGATGAAATGTGGTTTCAAAACGCTCCAGCTGCTCCATGCAGCCGGACAAATTCGCCGCCGTCTCGTCCCGCTGAACCAATAAGCGTTCGCGTGGCCAAACGCTTTTGCCGCTGACCAGATCTCCTTGTATCAGCAGCAGCATCCACAGGGAGAACACGGCCGAAAAGCGGCAGTAATCACGAAAAAAAGCCTCTTTATCCCAGGGCACGCCGTGGCGAGCCGACTCCTTCAAGTAAACAACGATGATCCGCTCACGATCGTTAGACGCGGTTGGCTTGGCGAACAAGGGATGAGACATATCGATCAGATGGAATAAATCCCACAGCGGAGAGTTCAGGTGTGCATGCTCCCAATCGAAAATATACAAGCGCCCGTCCCCGGCGACGGCATAATTACCCAAATGCAAATCGCCGTGGGAAAGCACTTTTTGGCGCATGTCGAATTTTCCTTTCATTATATCCGGAATTTGCCGGAAAATCCTGTCAGGCAGTCCCAAGCGGTCCAATTCGCTTTGAACCTCGCTGCGGCGGTTAAGCAGTTCGGCGGCAATGGATTCAATGCGCGGCTTAGGCCCGAGGTCGGACAACCCCGTCCATTGCGATGGAGACTGCGCGTGCCACCATGCCGCCAGCTTAGCAACCCGCAAGGCATGCTCCAGCCGATATTCGTGTTGCAGCGGCCCCAGGTCCTCAAAAATCGACCAGCTTTCCCGCCCCGTGCTTTCCCCCGAATCGTCAAGCAAGCGCGGAAAAACCGGCGGAAAAGAGCGGAGCACATTCCGATACACATATGTTTCACGATCCTGCGTATCCTCGTTGGTCAACGGTTTGAAAATATAACTTTCCTCCGGAGAAAGAAAAAAACGTTCCACAAACCGGCCGTTCATCCCCTGATAAAGAGGTTCTCTGCGCCAAAGCTTGCTTCCGTCCAGTGTTCCGTCCGGCAATACGTATTCGCTTAACTTTGTCATCGTCCTCGTACCCGATTTCATGATATTTTTTACGCCGACTTCTATTCACAGCAGGCCTTAATTTAAAAACGATTATCCTAAGGGTACTCAATGACTAAAAAGATTGTCAAACAAGAATTATTTCAATTTTAAGATCACTGGGCAAATATCCACTTTTCCTCTCTTGCCAAGCGCGTATCGGTTGTATAATGGGTTTGATCAACGAGAGAGGCGTCCATGAAATATTACGGTTACAGGGAGAGTGTTTCATTTGAAGCAATCGATCGACCCGGAGGTTAGCGGCTGGCTGCATGCCGAAGGTTCCCGGCTCCTGAACGGAGACGGAAACGAAATCCTGCTGCGTGGTGTGGGACTAGGCAGTTGGCTGCTGCCGGAAGGTTATATGTGGCGTTTTCCGGAGCAGGGAGACCGGCCCCGCCGCATGGAAAAAATGGTTGCGGAGCTCATCGGAAACGAGAAAGCCGCGGAGTTCTGGGAGACTTATTTCGAACGCTACATTGCCGAAGCCGATATTCGCCAAATGGCCGCAGAAGGCTTCAACTCCGTTCGTGTCCCGATCAATTCCAGGGTGCTTATCGCCGGCACCGATCCGCTGCGCTACAGCGAGGCCGGCCTGAAACTGATCGACCGGGTCATCGGCTGGTGCCGCGATCATCGGCTGTACGTCATCCTCGATCTGCACGGAGCCCCCGGCGGACAGACCGGAGCAAATATCGACGATTCGGAAAATGACTTGCCGGAGCTGTTTACGAACGAAGCTTACCGGGAGCAAACGATCGAGCTCTGGCGGATGCTGGCGGACCGGTACAAGGACGAATGGATCATCGCCGGATACGACCTGCTCAACGAGCCGCTGCCGGAGTGGTTCTCCGGTTATTACGAGCGGGTCATGCCGCTTTACAAGGAGATCGTGAAGGCCATTCGGGAGGTGGATTCCCAGCACTTGATCATCCTTGAAGGCGTGCACTGGGCGACGGACTGGTCCATCTTCGACGAGAAGATCGACGACGACCGGCTGATGCTGCAGTTCCATAAATACTGGAGCAATCCCGATCAGGAGAGCATCCAGGCCTATCTCGACAAGCGAGACGAATGGAATGTGCCGATCTTTATGGGCGAAGGCGGCGAGAACAATCTCGATTGGTACGTTGGGGCCTTTCGCTTATACGAAGAACTGCGGATTTCATGGAACTTCTGGACCTGGAAAAAGATGAAAACGGTTAATTCCCCCTTCTCGATTCGAATGCCGGAGGATTGGCACATGCTAACCGCTTATTTGGAAGGCGGGGAGAAGCCGGATGCCGCTAAGGCCGAACGCATCTTGCGGGAATATCTCAGCAATCTCCCTCTGGATCGCTGCGAGTACCATCCGGAGGTTGTCCGCGCCTTGTTTAGAGCGGCTTCGGTTCGGATTCCTGCCGTCTTTTACGGCTTTGGCGGGGAAGGAGACGGTTTCGGCATTCGGGAGCGGCGTTCCCGAGGCGATATCGATTACCGGGCGTCGGACGGGACGGAAATCCGCTTCGTGGCGGAGGAACCCGGGAAAAAGGTCAGCTTCCGGCATCACGGCGGGCAAACATGGGCCGCGGAAGATTGGCTTTGCGTTCGGTTGGAGCCCGGAGAGTGGCTGGCGTACGATTTCACGGTAAATTCGGAGGAAAGTGGGCTTGCTGCGTCGGGGGCAAAGGAATACAGTCTTTCGCTATCCCTGCTGGCCGAACATTCCGCTGGCGCTAGCGTTACCGTGGAAATCAACGGTGACAACACCGGCAGTGTCACCCCGGAACGCGCCGGGAAATGGGAGAAGGCCGCGTTGGCGCAGCCCTTTCCGCTCCAGGCCGGTGAGCACCGGATCGTACTGAAGGCCGCGGCCCATCCCGTTCAGCTTCAATGGCTGTCCGTGGCGGAATTGCCGCGATAACATGAATAGCCCGGCAGAGGGGCGGGGCTGTCGTGATCTATCGTCGCGGCAACGGTGACCGTTGCCTCTGGGGTGAAACGAGGAGCGAGGCCGCAGCGAGTACCTTACCTTGGCGGTTGAGGGATGTGATAGGCCGCTACGTTTACCGTCACCTCTGGTGTGGAGCGAATGGCGAGTACCTTCATCTCTAGCGTGGAGCGGAAGTGATTTGCCGCGGCCATTGCCCTCGACTCTGGCGTGGAGCGGAAGCGCCAGGCCGCTACGTTTACCTTCACCTCTAGCGTGGAGCGGAAGTGATTTGCCGTGGCCATTGCCCTCGACTCTGGCGTGGAGCGGAGTATTAGCTGGAAATGCTCCCGTTAATTTGCGCTGCAATGACAATTTGGCCTAATTAACGGGAAAAGCTCCAACTAATTATTGGATTTATTGCTTTCAAAGCCATTTAGGCAGAAATTAAATGGAGTTTTTCCTGTTATTCTCCCGGAAGGCCTGAAATCCTCGTGATTAACATGAGGATTTCCATCTAAATTGGCACCAGCCGGCATGTAATTGGCAAAAAGGCGCAACTGAATTTCCGATCCTGACTCAAGGATCGGGATTCAGCCGCGCCTTTTTAATATACTCGCGTTCACCTGCCGCCTTACCGGATGCTCCATTCGAATTCCAGAGGGGCGGAACCCGTCAGTTCAACGCTCCGCTTATCCGGCTGGCAAGTGCCGACGTAGCCTTTAAACCGGCGGCTGTCCAGTCTCCGTTCGCCGCAGTCCAATACGGCCTGCATCGAAGCCGGCCGAACCCGCAGTTCCACCGTTCTGCTCGCACCCGCCGGAAGCTCTACCCGTTTGAAACCGGCGAGGCTGTGGTTGAGGACCGCGAACGGGGATTCCAGGTCCTTGACGTAAAGCTGCACGACTTCTTCCACCGGAAACGCCCCGGTGTTAGTGATCGTTACGCTGACACGGCAATCCCCCCCTTCGGCGATTTCTTCCGGCGCCTTCAAGTCCGACAACACCGCTTGCGAATAAGTTAGGCCGTAACCGAAAGGATACAAACTGTCAGCTTTCATGTAACGGTAAGTCCGCCCCTCCATTCGGTAATCGGTGAAGTCCGGTAAATCGCCCGTGCTCCGATAAAACGTAACAGGCAGCTTCCCGCCCGGCGAGCAATGACCGAAGAGAATGTCGCAAACCGCCGTTCCGCCCAGGCTTCCGGGATACCAGGCGTTCAGGATCGCGCCGCAGTTCCTGTCGGCCCATTCAACGGCCAAAGCGCTGCCCGTTCCGAGCACCAGCACGGTCGGTTTACCTGCGGCGACGACCTGCTCCAGCAACTGATGCTGAATACCGGGCAAGCGTAAGTCGGCCTTGTCTCCACTGGCGTAAGGGTTGTTCGCGTCGCCTTCCTCGCCCTCGAAATCGGCGTCCATGCCAAGGCAAAGAATGACGACGTCGGACCGCGCCGCCATCGCTACGGCCTCCGAGATCCTGTCGCCGGGCTTGGCGCCGTCCTCAACCGTGCTGCGGGCCATATGGCAGCCCTCCGAATAATAAACACGGGTCTCCGGCGAGACCGCCTCGTGAATCCCTTCGAGAATCGTCGTATACTTCGATGCCGTGCCAAAATAATTCGCTTTGAGCATTTTTTGGCTATCCGCATTCGGGCCGATCACGGCGATGGAACCGATTTTCGTCTTATCAAGCGGGAGCAGCCCGTCGTTTTTGAGCAAAACCATCGATTTGCGGGCCGCCTCCAGCGATTTGTCCCGATGTGCCCGGCTGTCGTTCACCTCATATGGAATCATGTCGTATTCGGTGGACTCATCAAAAACGCCGAGGCGGATGCGCGTGCGCATAAGCCGTTCCGCCGAACGCGAGATTTCCTCCTCGGTAATCATGCCTTCGCGATAGGCCTCCATGAGATGAAGATACGTATTGCCGCAGTTGACGTCGCAGCCGTTTTTGAGCGCCAGCGCCGCCGATTCCGCCGCAGTCCCCGTCACTTTGTGATGGTTGTGGAAATCGCAAATTGCCCCGCAATCCGATACGACATGCCCCTGGAAGCCCCAATCCCCCCGTAAAATTTCTTCCAGCAAAGTCCGGCTGCCGCAGCACGGCTCCCCGTTCACCCGATTGTACGCGCCCATCACACTTTCAACCCCAGCCTCCCGAACGCAGGCCTCAAAGGCCGGGAGATACGTTTCGTACAAATCTTTATTGGAGACAACGGCGTTAAATTCGTGCCGCCCTTTCTCCGGACCGCTATGCACGGCGAAATGCTTGGCGCAGGCGGCCACTTTCAAATGCTCGCCTTCTCCCTGCAGCCCTTTGATGTACGCCACACCCAAGCGCTCCGTAAGGTAAGGGCATTCTCCATAGGTTTCCTGTCCTCTGCCCCACCGGGGATCGCGAAAAATATTAATGTTTGGCGCCCAGAACGTCAGCCCCTTATAAATATCGCGGTCGTTTTGCCGCAGGCTTTCATTATATTTAGCCCTGGCCTCCGTCGAGATGATATCGGCGATGTCCCGCAAGTAGTCCTCGTCAAAAATGGCGGCAAGCGCGATGGCCTGGGGGAACACCGTGGCCGTTCCGGCACGGGCCACGCCGTGCAGACTCTCGTTCCACCAATTGTACTCGGGCACGCCCAGCCGTTCAATGGCCGGGGAATGATGCAGAAGCTGCGCCGCCTTTTCCTCAAGGGTCATCCGCCCGACAAGATCTTTCGCCCGTTCTTCCGCGGTATATTCCGGGTCTAAATATATCGGTTTATCCATTTGCGACTCCCCCGTTTTCATCGATCCATACGCTTTGCTTCAGACGGATATCCTCGCTGGAGCTTCCCGCCATAATCTCAAACTCTCCCTCTTCGACGACCCATTCCCATCTCTTGTTCAACAGCTTGAAGCTGTCGAAGCCTAAGGTTATTTCCACGGTCGCCGTTTGGCCCGGGGCGAGAGATATTCGTTTGAAGCCTTGAAGCTGCTTCATCGGGGTGACGATCGAACTCTTCACATCCCGGATGTATAGCTGGGCCACCTCGTCCGCCGGAACGGAGCCGGAATTCTTAACCTCGAACAGCGCGCGGCAGCCGTAGGGCTCGCCGCCAAGCGCCTCGATCCGCAGGTTGGCATACTCGAACGAGGCATAGCTCAGCCCGTGGCCGAACGGGAACAGCGCTTGGCGCGTTCCTTCCAGATATTCATTGCTGCCCCCCGGAAGCAGCGTGTAGTAGCATGGAATATGGCCTACGCTGCGCGGAAAGGAAATCGGCAGTTTGCCGGACGGACTAACGTCCCCGAACAGCACGTCCATGATCGCTTTAGCCCCGAATTCCCCGCCGAACCAGGCCGCGACAATCGCGTCTGTATTCCCGTTTTCATAACTGAGATCCACCGGTTTGCCGTTTTCCAGCACCAGTACAGTCCGTTTTCCAAGTGCGCAAATCCGTTCAACCAGCTCACGTTGCCGGCCGTAAAGGCGCAGATCGGTACGGTCCATCCCTTCGCCGCTCGTCATCTTGTCGTCCCCGCAGACAAGCACGATCGTATCGCATTCTTCCGCCAGCTTGACCGCTTCCTCCAAACGGCCGGTGCGGCTGTCCAGGCAAAGAGATAATTGGTTGCCGTTCACATCGCACACAAATTCGACCTCAAGATCGTGCTCGGCGCCATCCACAAAAGTAAACTCACATTCCGGAATCCGCATTTTGTCCGCACCGAAGCTTTCGATCACCGTCACGCCGTCCACCTTCACCCGCACGCTGTCGCCCGAGGTAAACACCAAACGGCCCGTAAACCGCTCGCTGTCACCGAAATCCCGCGTGTTCACCTTCAGCTTCCCGGTCATGCGCACCGAATAACCCACGAAATCAAGGTCGCGGTGCGGTTTGGCCAAGATCCAGTTAAAATTGATGCGCTTCGCGTGGTCCTGCCCGACCGGTTCTCCGGCAAATTGACCGTTATTGTAATAAGTCAGCGTTACTCCGTCCGCATACCAGGAGTCCGGAACCGGATCGATGTCGTATTCGGTGATTCCACAGCCGTCACTCTGCCGGACGACCGTTCCCGGAACGGCTTTGACCATTTCCTCGTAAATGGAATTTACCGTGTACCCGTACGGCACCGAGGAATAGCTGCCGATCCGCTGATGGCCTGAGCTTGGTCCGATCAGCGCAATGGTTCCGCCGGTTTTGGGCAGCGGCAGGACTCCTTCGTTTTTCAACAATACAATCGATTCCCGGGCGGCTTGATAAGACAGCGTCTTATGCTCGTCGCACCGGATGATCTCCCGGTAACGGCCTTCATCCGTATAAGGGCGCTCGAACAGACCCAATTCAAACTTCACCCGGAGAATGCGGGATACGGCTTCGTCGATGACGTCCTGCGAAATCCGGCCTTCCTGGGCAAGACGGATCAGCGTGTCCTGCCAGTAACGGTTCGGGAAATCGAAGCCCTGTACGTCGAGCCCGGCGTTCACCGCCATCTCGATGCTGTCCTTACTGTCCACGGTCATGAAATGCTGCGTCTTCAGGCGGTTGACCGCTCCGAAGTCGGCGCGGACATAACCCTTCAGGCCGTAACGTTCCTTCAGCACCTCGCGCAAATAATGCTCGGAGGAGATGACCGTTTCGCCATCGATGTTGTTGTAGGAAGCCATGGCGTTATACGCGCCCGCTTTTCGGATGCCGGCCTCGAACACCGGCAAGTAGCTGGTTTCCACCTCGCGCAAGCCGACGCGGGCCGAAGAACAGTTCGTGCCCCCTTCGGGAATCCCGTGCACGCAGTAGTGCTTCGGCTCGGCGGCAACCGCGTCGGGCGCGGAAATATCCGCACCCTGCTCCCCGGTAATGATCGCGTAAGCCATGGCGGAGGACAGGAAGGTGTCCTCCCCGAAGGTTTCCTCCACCCGCCCCCAACGCGGTTCCCGCGCCAGGTCGAGGTTCGGGGCCAGGATTTCCGCGATCCCGAGACTGCGGGTTTCGGCGGCGATCGCATGCCCGATTTTCTCCACCAGCTCCGGATGAAACGTCGCCCCCATGTTGATCGGCATCGGAAATACCGTTGCCCCCGGATAATTGATGCCATGCAGCGCTTCCCCGGTGAACAGGCAGGGGATACCAAGCCGCGTTTTTTCCACAAAATATTTCTGCAGCTTGTTCAGCACTTCGGGAGAGGAGTATACATCATGCACAAACCCCATGCCGGTTTGGCCGATGCTCGCCTCCACTTTGTCCCAATGAAAATCGGAATCTTCCGCTACGGCGCAAAAATGCGCCTCATGCACCTTGGTGGCCAGTTCCACGCCGCGGATCATGTCCATTTGGGCGACTTTTTCCTCCAGCGTCATTCGGGCAAGAAGATCCTCCGCCCGTTTATCGGCCGGCAAATCCGGATTCCGGTATGCTTCTGCCTGCGGTTTCATATATTGAGTTCCTTCCTCTCTGTTCAATACGAAACTTTTACGGTCTTGATTTCAAAAGGACGGAAGACCAATTCGGCCTCGCTTGTTCCGCCCAGCAGCTCCAGGGCCTCCTCCAGCATGTTGGTGATTTGCTCGGCCTTGGCGCCGCCACCGAGAGACAACTTCGTCCGCGTATAGGTTCCCTCGGCTTCATACAGGCGCAGGATAAATGCACGTTCGGCGTCCTCGCAAGGCTTCACCGTCTCGATGATCACGTTCTCCGCTTCAATACGAGCAATAGGATCGACCTCGCTCTCGCCCTGGACGAGCAGATGCGGGTAATTGAGTTCGTAAGCCGGACGGATGACCGAGCCCGCGCCAAACCCTTCATCGTGAGGATAAAACGAATACGTGCATTCATGTACGCCTTTGTCGCCGCGGAAGTCGGGCCGCATGCCGCCTTTGTGCAGCGTCAGCCGCATTTCTCCGTCCTGAACGGAAATCCCGTATTTGCAATCGTTCAGCAGAGCAATGCCGTAGCGATTCTCCGAAAGATCGCTGTACTTATGGTTAACTACCTCGAACATCGCTTTCTCTTCATTGGTGTTCCGGGTCGTCGGGCGGCGAAGATAGCCGAACTGAACCTCCTGGCGGACAAAGTCCGTATGGATGGAGGTGCTGAACGCCGTTTTCAGCAACCGGTGCTCATCCTGCCAATCCATCACCGTTTCAAACCGCACTTCGGGGCTGTCGGCGTAAAAGATCATATCCTGCCGCACGACCGACCGCGGTGAAATGCGGTATTCGCTGCGGATGCGGAACTCTGCCGCGCCGTCACAAACGACACTCCGGGACAGCAGCTTGGCGGAAGGAGCCAGCTTGAGTTCGATATCGGCGTCGATATCCCAATTGTCCCAGGCTTGCGGAACATCTTCCGCCATCAGGAACGAGTTCAGCGGAAGTCCGGCGCCGCGCAGCTCGCGGCCGTTTCTTTTGTCCACGAAGGAGGACATGAAGCCGTTTTCGTCAAACGTTACTTTCGCAAACGGCGTCTCCAGCGTGTCTCCGGCATAGGCAAAAACCGAAGCTCCTTCCGGCTTTCCTTTCGTCAGCTTCAAAGATACCGAGGAGAAGGCGGGAATCGTCAGGCCGGATACCGCCAGGACCCGGTTTCCATGGAGATCCTCGAACAACTGCTGCGCATAAGCGCCCTCAACCCTCCAGTCTCCTTCGCCGTCCACGGGCAGATATACCGTATCCTTCCGGTCGAAAGACAATGGATTCACGACGGTCACCCGGCCTTCCGCCGGGCGGGAAGATATGCGCTCCTGAAGCAGCTTGCCGCCGGTTTCGAGCAGGGCCGTCATTTCTTCAATGCATTGGTCATGCGCCTTCGGAATGCTGGTGCCCGGCAGCGTGTCGTGGAACTGATTGACGAGCAGCGTCTCCATCAGCGGGCGAATGCCTTCGCTCGAAGCAATACGGCCCGCTTTGACCGCTTCATTGACGGTAATGTATTCCAGATTGCGCAGCAAAATTTCCGCTTTGCGGTTGTTGCGCTTGATGTTATGCTGGTTCGTCAGCGTGCCGCGGTGAAGCTGCAAGTACAGCTCGCCCGTATGCGTCGACGGATGGACCACCGACTCCTCCAGCTTCCGCATGAATTCCCCTACCGTCACATGAGCGGAGCGCGGAACGCCTTCCAGATCCTTGATCCGGCGGGTCATTTCGATCATTTCGAACTGCGGACCGCCGCCGCCGTCGCCAAATCCGTAGGAGACCAGCCGCATATTGTTCACCGTTTTCTCTCGAATCGGGTCCCGGCTGTGCTTGCCGTCCACCACGAGATCGATCAGGTTCGCCGCATCCGGCCAAACATGTGATCTGTTGAAATGGGTGAGCACCTGCGTTCCGTCGATTCCTTTCCAGTAAAAGGTTTCATAAGGGAACTCGGTCGTATCGTTCCAGCTCAGCTTGGTCGTCAGGAAATAATCCACGCCGCAGCCTTTCATGATTTGCGGAATCGCCGCGCTGTAGCCGAAGGTGTCCGGGAGCCAGAACACGTTCGACGTAAAATCGAAATGCTCCCGCGTATACCGCTGTCCCCACAGGAACTGGCGGATCATCGATTCGCCCGAGGTCAGGTTGCAATCGCATTCCACCCATACGCCGCCGTTGGGTTCGTAACGGCCTTCTTTCACCTTTTGTTTGATGTCCTCGAACAAAGCGGGGTAATGCTTGCGGATCATTTCCGTATGGTAAGCCGAGCTCTGGATAAACTTATATTCCGGATACCGCTGCATCAGATTGATCTGGTTCGAATACGTGCGCGCGCACTTCTTGATCGTCTCGTCGCGATGCCACAGCCAGGCCGTATCCATATGCGAATGCCCGATCAGCCCGGCAAAAGGGGCGGAGGCGGAATTGGTCGCCCGCAGGGCCTCCTTTAGCAGCGGCGCTGCCTGGCGCAACGCGGCGTAAAAGGTATCCGAATCGACCGCATCCGGCGAATAATAGAGAATTTTATGCGCTTCCATAAGCACGTTCACGACGGAAGCGCGGCGGAAGCTGTTTCCGTCCAGCGAGGCCGCCAGTTGGTTTAGCGTTTTCAAATCAAAATAGAAATCGGTGACCTCTTCGTTCATCAGGCAAATGTCCACGCCGCCGTATTCGTAATCAAAGCTTCTCATCCCGATTTCTTCAAACGGCATGCAGCCCTTGACGTAGTGCCCGGCATAATATTCAAGCGCAATCTCGATCGGTTCGTCCGTTCCGGCGTTTTGCTTCAGCATGTCGCAGTAATGATTGCCGTGGCCCGTGACGACGATTTTGCTCGCAAAGGTGCCGAAGGGCTTCCCATCCACCCACAGCATCGCTTCGTAGCCCTCGATCTTCGGCATGATGTACAGGGTTTTCCCGTCATGCTCCGGCGGCACATGATAGGTTCCTTTAAACCAGCAGTAGGTGCCCTCCCCCCGGTAACGGTCTCCCGGCCGGCATTCCTCAAACCGGCTGTCCTCCGGAATGGTATGCCACTGCCGGTCGGTGTGAAATTTGCTCATCGTTACTTGTCCGATCGCGCGGAACAAAAAGGGCTCCAGCGTCGTTTCGAACCGCGTCAGTTTGCCGAGCATGCGCTCGATCTGTTTCTCGTTCAACATGAATGATGCCTCCCGCCAATAAAATGGAATAGTTCAACTTTATTCAACTTATTTGTTCTACTTGCCTATTTGATATATCATATTATTTCATCGCATCGATCAAATTGCAACGCAAATTTTATTTGATATACTAATCTAGGATGAAGAGGCAATACCTAAGGTTCACCCTGTTCGTGAATGAGATTTCGGGAGGCGTTGAATTTGTCGCTAAAATACGGAAAAGAAAGAGATTTCCCCGCCCCGCGCTGTGCGGCGGGAGAACGGCGTGATATTGGGGTCGAGATGACGGACGGTGTGCGGTTAATGACCCATTTGTGGCTAACGGAGGACAGCCGCCCCGCCCCGGTAATCTTGGTGCGCAATCCTTATGTGGACGGGGGATTTCAGCCCGACCCCGAGGTTGTGCTTTTGTCCGAATACGGTTATAACGTCGTTGTTCAGGAATGCCGCGGCCGCGGTTCCTCCGGCGGGGTCTGGGAGCCGTTCGTCAATGAGAAGCGGGACGGCCTGGACACGCTGGACTGGATCATCACTCAGCCTTGGTGCGACGGGAACATCGGCCTATACGGCGGCTCTTATTTGGGATTATGCCAATGGGTTATGGCGAACAGTCTGCCTCCCGAGGTGAAAACCCTTTATGTCTCGGTTATGGGCACCGAACAGCACCGGTTTATGTACATGGACGGCATGTTCCGTCCGGACATCTTCACGACCTGGTCGGTCACGAACGCCGCGGCCGATCTTGGGGGGCGACCTCCTCAGGACCTCGAAAGACAGGCGCGCGAATTCCGGCCGCCTATTGAAATGGACCGAGCCCTTTTGGGAAAAGAGCTCGATTGGTACCGCGCATTCCTGATGAATCCCGGTGCCGGTGATCCGTTTTGGCAGCAGGGATTTTGGGACGAAGTACGCAAGATTCCTTCCCGGCTGACTGTTCCGATCTGCATGGTTGGGGGATGGTTCGATATTGCGCTGGAAAATATGGTCTTGACCTATCGGCGGATCCCGGAAGAAATTCGGGGGCGCAGCCGTTTTATTATCGGCCCTTGGG
The DNA here is from genome assembly GCF_056171975.1 of Paenibacillus terrisolis. Classification (NCBI taxonomy): domain Bacteria; kingdom Bacillati; phylum Bacillota; class Bacilli; order Caryophanales; family Paenibacillaceae; genus Paenibacillus; species Paenibacillus terrisolis. Next base: position 127,310 of record NZ_JBKFGG010000016.1, read on the forward strand.
TGCATTCGCTTGCGCCTCACGGCGACCGCGAGTTCCCGAACGGAACCGCAAACGGCGGGAACGGAGGTTTTCGCGAGGTGCTGGGATGGTTTGACCATACGCTTAAGCATATTCCGTACGAAGAGGAAGTGGGTGTTATAAAGACTTACGTTATCGGGGAGGACCGCTGGGAAAGCCGGAAATCCTGGCCGCCTGTCGGGATAAGCCGCACTTACTACCTTCACGGAAACGGAGAACTCTGCGAAACCCCGGACCCTAAAGATCATTCCGCATCCTACGTTTACGACCCACTCGATCCGGTGATCACCGTCGGGGGCGGCGGACTGCTGTCGTCTTTCGGCGAAGCTCCCGGAGAACCCCGGACGGCGTGCGCGCTGCAGCCGGAGCCGAATTACCGGCCCGATGTCATTAGCTTCCTGTCCGCTCCGCTGGAAGAGGATATCCGTCTGGCCGGTTCGATCCGTTCGGTGCTGCAGGTGAAATCAACAGCGGAGGATACCTCCTTCACGGTAAAAATCAGCGAGGCGCAGCCGGACGGCCGCACCTTTAACATAGCCGACGGCATCACCACGCTAGCCTACCGCAGCGGTTCGGCCTCAGCGCTCCCGTATTCGCCGGGCAACCTTAAGGAGATTGCGCTTGAGCTATGGCCCATCGCCTGGACGATCAAAAAGGGCTCACGCATCCGTTTGGATATTTCCTCATCAAACTTTCCGGCGTATCATGTTCACCCCAACATGGCGGGAAACTGGGCTATGCATCAAACCACGCAACCTGCCGTTCAAACTCTGGTTTGGGGCGGAGCTTGCCAAGCCTGCATAGAACTTCCTGCTCCGGCAAGCCATGCGGACTGAACTCCGGGAACATTGACATGTTTCAAAGGTCTGCTACACTATGATATATGACAAATATGTGTCGTTATGTATTAAAAAGACCTTTCAATACCAAGAACCGGAGATAAATATGCCGAACAACCCGCCCAAATTGTTATATCAAACCATAAAAGACGATATCCTTGCGCGCATCAAGCAGCGCCAATTCTCGTACGAGGAGCCGATCTGCACGGAGAAGAGCCTGTCGGAGCAATACGGCGTCAGCCGCATCACCTCCAAAAGGGCGATCGACGACCTGGAGAAGGAAGGCATCCTTTACCGCAAACGCGGGGTGGGAAGCTTTGTCCGCCGCCTTCCCGCCGCCGGAGAGCCGAATCCTCAGAATGAGTCCGGCCCAAAGGATTCAGGGACAACAGGGAGAACCATTCCTTTGATTCTCCCGTTCTCTATCCACCAAGGAGGGATGTTCCGCATCGTCGAAGCCGCCGCCAGACGGCTTGAAAGCATGGATTACCATTTGGCCATTCACATTTGCGAGCAAGACGAACAAAAGATGAGGAATCTGCTGCTTCACCTCCATGCTCAGGATATAGACACGTTGATCTGGTATCCTACCGGCAAGGAAATGTATCTTGATCTTCTGAAAATGTTCACGGACGAAGGCAAACGCGTCATCATTCTGGATAAGCCGCATGAGATAAGCTACTTAAGTAATGTCGTCTGCGATAATTTCGGCGGAAGCTACATGCTGACCAACCACTTGATCGACTATGGACACCGTAGCATCGCCTATATATCCCGGTTTTCCACGCTTGAAGTAACCAGCTTATCCGACCGTTACCAAGGCTTTGTGAAGTGCATGAAGGATCGTCATCTTGACATCAACCCCGATTTCGTAAAAATAAACATCGATACCGACCATCATATGCTCAAACATATCATCAATAGTCTCTATAAGGCCGGGGTAACGGCGATCGAATGCGAAAACGACGAGGTAGCTTTTAACGTTTATATGTGCTGCCTGAGTCTGTCCCTTTCGGTTCCCGGCCAAATGAACATCACCGGATTCGACAATATTGAATGGGCGGTTACCGGCAGCGCGCAAATTACGACGGTGGATCAAAATTTTGCCGCGATCGGAGAAACGATTGCCGAGCTCATTCTAAGCGAAGACGCCAAACCCGTATCCAAAACAATCCCCGTCCATCTTGTTCCAAGGGCCTCGACCGGGCCTGCGGCGAGCTGAACATGAAAACCCGGCTCATTGCGGAGCTTGTTTCCTCTCTTCGCAGCGAGCCGGGTTTCTTATTTTTCACTCATCTTCAAAATGGCCGACCGACAACCCTCCGATAGAGATATTGCCGTGACCGCCCGAAAGTTTGACCGCATTCGTAGCACCCGGTTCTAAACGAACCGTAAAAGAAATGCGGCTCGCAAGTTCGAATTCGCTCGCGTCTCCGGTAGATGGCGCGTTAAGCAGGGAATAGTCGGCGCCGTTAACTTCCAAATTCAGCTTGGCTAACGGTTCCTTTGTCTCGTAATGGACATGGAGCGTTGATCGTCCGCCGCGTCCGCCGTCCACTTGTTCAAAGCGGCAATAAGAGCCGCTTTCTGCGAATCCGGCGGCGGCAGTTTCTCCCGTTTCCGTCTTCGTCAATACGGCGCCGCCACCCGTCAGGCTGCTTACAGCCGGATAAAACTTCAGACGGCGTTCCGCTCCCGGTCCCTCTGATGCCTCCGGTCGCCCGTCGACGCGCTTAACTCCGGTCTTGGTTTGGATGACCGTCCGGACCGTCCCGTCCGCTTCGAAATGCAGCTCGTCGATGCATACGCTTCGCAGATTGCCGTGTCCGGAAATCGCCTGGTTATGGTAGAACAAATACCACTGTCCCCGATACTCCGCCACCGAACCATGCGTGGTCGAACACCCCGTCGGCTCCAGAAAGATGCCTCTGTAAGTCCACGGACCCAGCGGATTGCCGCTTGTCGCATACCGCATCCGATTGTTATCCTCAAGGTTGTCGGCATAAGTCAAATAATAAATTCCGTTCCGTTTAAAGACCCATGCGGCTTCATGAAAATCCTCGAGGCCTTCCATATCCCGCATGACTCCTTTAATCGAGATCATATCTTCGTTCAGTTCTCCGCCCTGGCATTTGCCTCCGCCGCCGTAATACATATACGCCCGGCCGTCTTCATCCACGAATACGCACGGGTCGATCATGGCAAAGCCGCCCAGTCCTTCAATGTACCCCTGATCGGTGAACCCGCCGGCCGGCTTGTCGCTGACCGCCACTCCGATTTTCCAGGTATCGTTCCAGTCGGAGCCGCTCGGGTGCGGGTAATAAAAATAATACTTGCCGTTCTTAAACGCGCAGTCGGGCGCCCACATGAATCCGCCCTCCGGACGGCCCCAGGCCACGCCGCCGGAATTGAGAATCTCCCCTTCGTCGACCCAGTTCACGAGATCGCCTGAAGAAAATACATGATAGGCATCCATAAGGTCGCAACCCCTCGGCGGATCGACATCATGAGACGCATAGATATAAATCCTTCCGTCCTCCCAGACATGCGCTGACGGGTCAGCCGTAAAAATCGAAGTAATCACCGGATTGCCGGCGGCAATCCTGCCGCTGCCCGCCGAAATGTACTTGCTGGTCATTCTTCTCCGCCTCTTTCTTTGAGAATTTCAATCGTATAAACGGCCCCTGCTCTCGCGTCCCAGCGCGATGAGCCGTTTGGATTCGTTTCTGGATCTATCGGCTGCCCGTTTTCGGATACCCTCATGTTTCGAACCGTTCGAACCGTGCATACTCCGTCACGGCCGGCCCGAATAGCTGCATGATCCAGTGTTCCTCCGGACCAGAACAGGTCTACCTCGTATCCCCCTTTGGCCCGCAGTCCCCGGACTTCGCCCTCTTTCCATACCTCTGGAAGCGCGGGAAGCATATGCAGCTCGCCCGCATGGCTCTGCAGCAGCATCTCGGAGATCCCCGCCGCTCCGCCGAAATTCCCGTCAATCTGGAAGGGAGGATGATTGTCGAGCAGATTGGGCAGAGTCGAATGCGCCAGGAGGGCTTTGATGTTTTTTCCCGCCTGTTCTCCGTCCTCCAGTCTCGCCCAAAGGTTGACGATCCACGCCCGGCTCCAGCCGGTATGTCCGCCCCCGTTTGCTAGACGGCGTTCCAGCGTAATGCGGGCGGCCTTCGTCCATTCGGGAGTTCCCCGAAGGGTAAACCGCGTTCCGGGATGCAAAGCAAACAGATGCGAAATATGCCGGTGCCCCGGCTCCGCTTCCTCATAGTCCTCCAGCCACTCCCGGAGCTGTCCGTGCTTGCCGATTTCCGGCTGCGGCAAGCGGCCGCGCAATTCCCTCATTCGCCGGGAGAACTCCTCATCGGTGCCGAGGGTTTCAGCCGCCTGGATACAGGCCCCGAACAATTCGTGCAGAATCTGGCTGTCCATTGAAGGTCCCGCGCACAGGATGCCGGTGGTGCCGTCCGGCAGCAGATAGGTATTCTCCGGCGAAACCGAAGGAACGGTGACGACGCGTCCATCCGGCAATTCCACCAGATAGTCAACGAAAAACTCGGCCGCCTCTTTTAAAACCGGGTACGCTTTAGCCAAAAAGTCGAGATTCTCCCCGTACCGGTAATGCTCCCAAAGATGCAGGCACAGCCAGGCAGCTCCCATCGGCCAGTAGGTGGAGGGAACGTAGATGTCCTGAGGCGCCGTATCCGCCCAGATATCCGTATTATGGTGAGCTACGAACCCCCTGCAACCGTACATTTCCCGGGCCGTCCTTCGTCCGGGCTCGCGCATCCGTTCGATCATTTCGAACAATGGCTCGTGACACTCGGCCAAATTGCCGGATTCCGCCAGCCAATAATTCATCTGCGTATTGATGTTGATTGTGTATTTGCTGTCCCAAGGGGGCAAGAACCGGTCGTTCCAAATCCCTTGCAGGGTGACCGGCAGAGAACCCGGCCGGCTGGACGCCGCCAACAGATAACGGCCGAATTGATAATACAGGGCGACTAGTCCCGGATCTTCGGCGCCTTCGCGCACCCGTTTCAGCCGAATGTCGGTCGGCAGCCGCTCCGCTTCTTCTCCCAATTCGCCGATACGGATAAATACCCGTTTCATGAGCGCTCCAAAATCACCGATATGGCGCTGCTTTAATGTCTCATAATCCATGAGCCCCGCCTGATCGGCCGTTCGCAGCGCCGCCTGCTCCGGCTGAACATGCCGGAATGAAGTCGCCGCGGATAACAAGAGGGTAACCCGGTCCGCATGTTCCACGATCACGTGCTCGCCGACGATTTTTGTCTCTCCGCCTTCGGCATTGACTCGCAGCACGGTCCGAAAATCGACCCCGCCCGTTCCGCCTCCGTTTCCCCTCATGACCAGCGTATGATCGTCCGCTTTGACCAGCTCGTCAAGATAGCGGTTGGTGTCTCCGCGCGTTAACCGCGCTTTAAAGCTGATGGCTCCGGGAGCGTCCGATACTATGCGCACCGCAAGAACCTGGTCAGGATGGCTCGTGAAAATCTCCCGCGTGTATCGCACATCTCCGGCTTCATAACCGATGCGTACGATTCCGGTTTCCAAATTCAGCTCGCGCGAATAGGCCTTAATTTCGGAATCGTGCTCAAAAGCGAGCGACAAATCCCCCAGCGGCACATAATGGCGCTGGCTTTCCGGAGTCCCCGACAAGGCCTCCACCGCCAACTGCTCCGCCTTCCGCACCCGGCCCTGCAGCAGGTCGCGGCGGATCGTCTCCAAATGTTCCAGGGCATCCGGATTATTGCGGTCCCGAGGACCGCCGTACCACAAGCTATCCTCATTAAGAGCCAACCTTTCCCGAGTTGGCCCCCCGTAAATCATTGCTCCCAGCCTGCCATTTCCGACCGGAAGCGCTTCCTCCCAGCGGTCCGCAGGACCTGTGAACCAAATTCTGTACATTAACAATGCCTCCTTAGGTCAAACCCTGATACATAGACTAAGGATCTGCGTGTCCGCGCCGGCATCCGCCTCAGTTTTTACATGACGTGCGTTCCTGAAGCGAAAGCTCCCTGTAAGCTGATGGAGTCAGGCCGACCTGCTTCTTAAACGCGGAATAAAAATGGCTGCTGTTCGGATATCCGCACATTTCCGCGACATCACTGACCCGGTACTCGTCGTTTTTCAGCAGCTCCTTCGCATGATCGATCCGCACCTTGCGGATATATTCGCCGGAATTGATTCCCGTCACCTCTTTGAAGATCTTGGACAAATAGTTCGGCGTATAGCCCGCCCGTTCGGCCAATACCTCCACGCTTAAGCAGTTATCCCGGTAGTTCTCTTGGATGTATTGCATGATTTCCTCTACTTTGCGGTAGAACTTGTTCTCCTTCAGCTGCTTGATGCCCTCCAAGCTGCTGCTGTAATCCTCAAACTGGCGAAGCAGCCAATCCGTCGCCTGCTCAAGCGTTTCGATCTCCGTAAAAATCAGGTTCAATTCGCCAAACTGCACGCCAAGCCGTTTGTTCTCGTCATTGATGATCTGATTCATTTGAGTAATGCAAACCAGAAAAATATGAAACAGCGCCTGAACGGCATCGGCATAAATAAATCCTTTTAAAATGTAAGTCCCGTTTTGCAGCCCCTCCACGAAACCCTTGCGGTCATTTTGCACAATAGAGGAAATCAGCTTCTTCTCGACTTCGGTTGGCAGCCCGTAGCTGCGCGTCAGCATCTCTTCCGCATATTCCGGATAGATGATCCTGCCCGGACCAAGCACGAAACGCTGCTGAAGCATTTCCAAAGCCTGCGCGTAGACGCCGGCAATGTCTCCATCCTCGGCGGGATCGCTGACTCCGACGGTGACCGTAACGCCATGAGACGCGACTTGCTTCTGAATTTCCTCCAGTACGGAGAGCAAATGTTTGGCATTGTCCGGCCAGCCCTCGGCTTTGCCGAGCAAAACGGCGACCTCGCCCTTGGGCATTTGCACGGCCTCGTAGCCGAATTCGCCGTCGAGCCGTTTCGTAACGCCCTCATACAGCAGCGAGTCGTTCAGCGCCATCTCTCTTCCGTCCAGCCTTGAATAAGCGTCGATCTTAAATACGCACAGCCGCAGACGCTCTAGCCCGACCCGCAGGCCGTGATCGGCAATTTCCGCAGCCGTTGGCCTTTCGGGACCCGTTGCCGTCAGCAGGCTTCTAAGAAAGCTCTCCTTCACGATCTGAAGATTGTTCCGGTTCTCGTCTTCCAGAGAACGCATGCGCTGCAGCGTTTCCGTATACACCGACCGGATCAGCGAAATATCGCCGGATTGACTGTTCTCCACATTGAACTGGGATCTCCGGAACAATTCGATCAGGTTCTGCACCGGATTGTACAGTCTTTTGGAAATCAGGAAAATCGCCACCAGACATAGAATTAAAATGGTCAAGCACACGGCGAGCAAGCCGTTTCTTTTATCCTGAATCGGTTTCACGAGGCTTGCATAAGGCGCCCGGCTCATTACGTACCAGTCTGTCGAATTGTTGCGCACAAACGCCACCAGCGACCGGTGATGTCCCTCCTCATCGGAAATGTTCCCGCTTCTTGCGGACATCTTCGTCACCGCGGCGAACGAAGAAGTATCCTTGACGCTTCCGCCGATTTTTCGGGCATCCGTGTGCGCAAGCAGGATTCCCCGATCGTCGGCAATCTGCAGCACATCTCCCGACTTCTCCAAGTAATCCCGGGCAAAAAGATCCTCGTCCAGATTAATGATCACCGTTTGCTGATCGCCGTTCATATTCCGGTTCGTGTATTCCATGCTGATGACGTAATCGACGTTTTTATTGGTCAAAAAATTCTGCGAGTTGTCCGGCTTGACCAATTTGGTCAGGTAGATGGTCCGTTTGCCTTCCGTGCTTTTGCGGTAGGTTGCGCTCTGGTCGATAAAGCCGGACGCGTCAAAACCGGGCTCCCCTTCGCAAATATATTCGTGAATGGCGGAATTATAGACGAAAATCGAATGAATGTACGGGTTGATTTGGCGGATATTTCTGATTTGGATCCGGGCTTTGTTGCTGGTGAGCGCATCGCTTGCGCTGGAGGCCAAAAAGTAATTGATATCGTCATTCACTTCAAGGTTGAGAAAAATTTGATCCATCTCTTTAAAAAGGTTATCGATATTGCCGCTTAAAATCTCAAGTCCCTTCACCTGTTCCCGTGAAAGTTGGCCGAATAGCGTTTGAGAATAAATGTTTGAAAAAACGAGGGTCATGGTGACGATCAGAATCATCGTCAGCGCCGTAAAAGACAGAAGAATTCGGATGAATAAAGAATCCCATTTCAGTCTTATTATCCTAGCCATCGACCCACCCTCTCTATTAAGCGCTTTCAATCAATGGTTCCAAGTATAGATGAAAAGGATCGCGAATGGCAATGGGAACGCGGAGCCATTCGCGATGACCTTTCGGAGGATCTATCGGACTGGAAATTTATTTGCCGGCCATGAATTCATCCAATTGCTTCTGGACTTCGGCCACGATTTTATCGGTTCCGGCGTCTTTTTCCTTGGCGATGAAGTTCGCCACATCCTTATCGACGTCCTTTACGTTGATCCCGCACATCAACAGGTTGCCCTGCTCGCTGCGCAATTGCTCCCGTTTGGCGACCTCCGTCTTGATACTCGTCTGATCGGGAACAAAATAGTTTACCGTCGAATTGATTTGGTTAGGTCGATTGATGAAGGCGTCGTACGTATCGTAGTATTTTTGCGTATGCTGTTCATCGAGCTTTTGGAAATCCTTGCGCCAGAAACCCCATTGTCCCGGCCAATCCAGGTAATTGGTCGGTTTGCCGTTGCCTTGTCCCGGCATATACATGACTTTGTCGCCATCCAGCTTGTAGGTCTTATCCACGATACCGTAAACTACGGCGTCGTACAGCTGTTGATTGGTGGTGAGCTGTTCCAGGAACATCAGCACCCGTTCGGGATTGGCCGCATTTTTATTGATCGCTACGATGTTATCGAGCGGCGAAGCCAGCACCCATTTATTGTCGGGGTAGAACTCGGACCAGGTTTTTACGGCACCTTGCGCTTCCAATTCAGGTTTAAACGGATGGGGATTTTCCAAAATCCCTCCGTCAATCTGGTTGATCGACGAGCCTAAAGTTCCGGCGGAAAAGTCTCCCTCCGTTCCTTTCGTCGCCAGCAGGTTGCGCGGAATAAGGCCTTCCTCATTCCATTTCTTGGTGTAGGATACGTACTCCTTGAAAGCTTCGGTTTGTTCCCACGGAATCACCTTATGCTCCGGATCGTCGATTTTGACGACCAGGCCCATGGCATTCAGATTCTCGTACTCGTATTTTTCCAAGAATACCTGCGCAACGTCGCTGAACCAGCTGTCCGGGCGCCAGGTAATCGGCAGGATTTGCGGAGAGGCTTTTTTGGCGGCACGGAGATATTCGTCCAGCTCTTCGACGGTTGTTACTTTATCCTTCGTGTAACCGCCTTTTGCCGCCAAATCACCACGGTACCAAACGATCGGCTTAATGCTCTTCTTCAGCGTCCACGGAGCTCCATAGACCCGCCCCTTGACCCGGATCGGATCGAGCAGGTTCTCCTTGGTGTAAATCTCGTTCAGCTTGGGAGCGTACTTCGGCAGCAAATCCGTAATATCCAGATATGCGCCGCGGTTCATCGCATTGGAGAAGTCGTTCCAGTTCGCGTCGAAATTCAAATCGTAATCATCGCCGGAAGCTTGCAGCAGCTTCATCTTGTCTTTATAGTCGTTCCAGTTGACGAAATTGATTTCGAATTTGGCATTGAGCGTGTCCTTGGTTAATTCGGAAACATAATTCCAGACCTCGTCGGTCGCTTGCGGTTTATCGCCGGGAAAATAAAACCGCAAAGTAACCGGTTTCAATTTACCGTCCTGAGTGCCGGAGTTCTCCGCGCTGCTGCCGGAGGAGTTTCCGTTTTCTTTATTTCCCCCGCCGCATCCCGCCAGCAGCCCAGCTGCCAGCAGAACGGCCAAACCAAGAGTAAACGCCTTCCTGAATCTTGCCATACTTGTTCCCCCTTTAAGGATAATTGTATATGCTTAACGGCAATTCTGCCGGCCAAGCCTTGTCGATTCGCCAAAACCTCGGAATGATAACTCCGCCAGATTAGCCTTTGATGGCGCCCATCATAAGTCCTTTGACGAAATACTTCTGCAAAAACGGGTAGAGAAAAATAATCGGGCCGATAGTGATGATCGTTGCGGCCATTTTGACGCTTTCTTTCGGCACCATCTGATCCGCGCTTGTCGCAAGCACGCTTGAATTGGCCAAATAGTCGACGTTCGAAATGATGGTCCGCAGCAACAACTGCAACGGCTGCAATTCGATATTGTCGATCAGCATCAGCCCGAGCCACCAATCGTTCCAATAGCCTAATGCGATGAACAGGCCAACGGAGGCAAACACGGGCGTCGATAATGGCAGAATAATGGACCAGAGCGTACGGAACTCTCCGGCTCCGTCGATTTTAGCCGACTCGTGCATTTCCTCCGGAATGGAAGCAAAATAGTTTCGCATGAGGAAGACATTGAAGCCGTTAACCAGCGACGGCAAAATAAGCGCCGCCAGATTATTATGAAGATGCAGGTATTTGACACACACGATATACCAAGGAACCATGCCTCCGTTAAAAAGCAGCGTGATCAGCACGTATCCGGAGATAAACCGCCGGTATTTCAGACGGCGCAAGGACAGCGGGTAGGCCACCATTGCGGTGACCGCCAGGCTGCCGATCGTCCCGAATACGGTCGCCAAGATGGTTACCTTGTAACCGGCCAAAATGACATGGAGCCGTTGAAACAGATAGTTGTAGGCGGTGAAATCGAAATGCTTGGGAAAAATATTGTAGCCGCTCGTCAGGATATCCATCTCCCGGGTCATCGAGCTCGACAGGATGATAATAAACGGCACGACGCAAAACAAAGCGAGCAGGGCAACAAAGAAATTAAGAACCGCTTGCCCCACGGTAAACGATGAACGAACCTTCATGACGGGACCTCCTGTGCGCAATCGAATTTTAAAAAAGTGCCGAATCGCTTTCATATTTTCGGGCTACTCGATTGCTGATATAAACCAATGCAAAAGCGAGGACAGACTGATAGAAATTCGCGGCGGCGGCCATTCCCATGTCCCCCGCTCCCTTCAAGCTGCGGAACACAAAGGTATCGATAACGTCCACCGTGGAATAGATTTGGGAATTGTCGCCGACCAGCGCATAAAACATCCCGAAATCGGAATTCATGATACGGCCGACCGCAAGCAAAGTCAGAACGACAATGGTAGGGCGCAGCAGCGGAAGCGTAATGTAAAGGGTCTGCTTAAATTTAGTCGCGCCGTCGATCGTTGCGGATTCGTAGAGCGTATGATCAATCCCCATCAGCGTCGCCAGGTAAATGATGCTGTTATAACCGACGCTTTTCCAAACGAAAATGACGGCAATCAGAAACGGCCACGCCATCGGTTTGGAATACCAGTCGATCTTCTCCAGTCCCCACCGGGCCATAAGCTCGCTTAACATCCCGTGCTCATAGCTCAAAATGTTATAGGCGAACACGCCGACCACGATCCAGGAAATAAAATACGGAAGCAAGGTAAGCGATTGCGATACGCGCTTGAACCAAACCGAACGGATTTCGTTAAACAGAATGGCCACCAGCACATTCAGGAAAGTTCCTACGGCAATAAACAGCAGGTTCAGCAGAATCGTGTTCCGGGTCACGCCGACCCAATTGGATGAAGTAAAAAAATACCTGAAGTTCTCGTAAATCGGATGCGCCCAGGAACTGCGAAAGATCCCCGTGCTCAAATTGAAATTCTTAAAGGCAATGATGATGCCCACCATCGGAAAATAGCTGAACACCAGCAGCAGCAGGATGGCTGGTAAAGTCATCAAATACAGCGTCCGGTGCTTGATCAGCTCTCTGACCAAAACAATCTCCCCCTCCATGATTTAATGTTTTTACTGATCTCTCTAATCAATTGCTAATCACTTGGCGAATTAGCGAAAGCCATAGTTCAGTTTCGTGAATCCGCTTTCAGTTTTATGCTAGCACGGTCTCCCGGCGCCTTAAACTTTGCCTTCCGATGATTTTGTTGCGATTTCTACGATTCCGGGGTTTCGTTTGCTACGATTTTGTTGCGATTTGTGGAATGGGTCTGGTGTTCAAGCACACAAAAAAGCCGTATCCAAGCAGATAAATCTGCTCGGATACGGCCTAGGAAAACAATTATGGGTGTTACGGAAGAGTAATCGGATTAGAAGCCGAAGACAAACTGTTGGTTGCTTTGGTTTGATCTTTGGAGACTGATAGAACGTAAGCTTTGTAGGTTCCTCCGCTTACAATCGGGGCGCCAAATGCATCTAAATCATTAGTTGTTAGCGAAAGCGGCCTTTGTATTCCCGGATAAACAAGGTTGCGCTGCAGAGTATTAGCGGTGGTCAAATTCAGATCAGGACTCGCCGGTACAACAAAGACAACATAAGAACCAATTTGTTCTTCATTATCTGCTTGATCAAAATCGACCTTGAACCCAGTTCCGTCTAGCGTTACTCTCACGTTGTTTGCCGATGGTACCGGCAAAATAGGAGCATTAACCTGGAATGGATCAGATGCTTGGGATATTGCATTTACCGTACTGTTCCGCAAATCTGCCATAGTTAGAACATACACTCTGTAACTTTGCCCTGGTGCAATATTATTTCCAATGATGTCGGTAGTGGCTGCGGTTAATTGCAAGCTTGTATTTCCTGTACTTGGTGCCACCGAAGTAAAATTACTCTTAAGCGCATTGGCTTCATTAAGCCCGAAGCTTGACACGCTGTCAGGAACAATAAAAATACGATAACCAGAAATGATAGTCAAATTAGCTACTCGCGTGAAGTTAACGGTTATATCCTGACCGTTTCCAACCCCATTGGGATTAACGACTACGCTCAAATTTGTCACCGGACTAACCGCCGAATTACCAACAAGCGTTATTGGATCTGAAGGAGATGACAAAGCGTTCCTTCCGGCATAACTGCCGCTGCCTAACGATAAGATAAACACCGTATAGCTTACGCCGTTTTGAATTTTTGCACCGCTGATGTCATTGGCGGAGTTAGTAAGCACTCTTGTAATGGTTCCACCAGTTTTGCTTACATCCGTATAATTGCCGCTTCTAACTCCATTGGCCGCCGTCAAATCAAAGCTGCCAGATGCGCTTGTTGGAACTACCAAAATTCGATAACCGCTAATTTTCGTTTCATCCGCTGTTTTCCCGAACGAAACCTCCAGATCGCGGCCATCTCCGTTATCACCTATATCTCTTAAGGTAGGTTTTGAAGCCGGTCCGACACTTAAGTTACTCGACAAAGTAATCCACCCTGAAGGGGAAGACAACGCATTATTACCGGTATAAGCTCCGGTGCCCACAGATAAAATATACGCTCTGTATGTCGTCCCGTTTTGGATCAACGTTCCGTCAGTGTCTCTCGTTGATGCGTTGAGCACCAGGGTGAATGGCCCGGTCTTGTTTACCGAAGTATAGTAGCTATTTGAATTGGCTTTTGTCAAATCAAAACTGCTGCTTGATTTTACAATAAATACGCGGTAACCACCAATGTTCGTGTCATAGGCCGCACGTGTAAACTGTACCTGCAGATCCTGACCATTACCGGTATCATTCACGTCCGTCAAAGTCGGAGGATTCGTCGCACTCACCGCGTTGGTCCCCAACGTAATTGCCGAGGAATACCCGGAAAGTGCATTGTTCGCGGTATTGCCGTCATTGCTAACCGACAGAACGAAGACCCGGTAGCTCACTCCGTTTTGGACGAGAGAGCCGTCCACGTCTCTTGCTCCGGAGCCCAGTACTTGGGTAAGCGTGTTTCCGTTCTTAGAAACATACGTATAATAGCCGGACGAGTTGGCATCGTCGACGTCAAAGCTGCTGTAGTAGGCCGATTTGACCACAAAGATTTTGTAGTAGCTGATGTTCGATTCGTCCGAAGCCCGGGTGAACTGAACCTGCAGATCGCGGCCGTCACCGTTATCGCCGACATCGCTCACGGACAGATTCGAAACCGTGCCTACCCGATAATTGTTCGACAGCGTGATCGCGCTTGATGCCGAAGACAAGCCGTTGTTCCCCGAGTAAGATCCTGTGCCTACCGCCATCACGAACACTCGGTAGCTGACTCCGTTTTGGAGATAAGAGCCGTCCACATCTCTCGTGCCGGAGGACAAGGCCTGGGTAATGTTATAGCCCGTCTTGTTGATCTGCGTATAATACGAGCTTGACACGTTATTGGCTACGGATAAGCTAAAGCTGGAATAATTGCCCGCTTTCACCACAAAAATTCGATAAGCGCTGATTCTGGATTCATCGGAGATTTTGTTGAAGCTGACCCGCAAATCACGGCCATCCCCGTAATTGCTGATGTCCTCGACCTTCGTGATGACCGGGGCCGCCACGGTATTTACCCCAAGGGTGATCGAGGTAGAAGCCGAAGACAGCTTGCTGGCCGCCGTCGACGTATTGCTGCTGACGGACAGAACAAATGCGGTGTAAGATACCCCGTTTTTGATCAGATCGCCTGATGTATCTCTCGAGGAAGACGACAGGTTCGCCGTCATCGTCGAATTGCTGCCCGATTTGTTCACGGTCGTGTAATAAGAGCTTGACAGGTTATTCGCCGTCGTCAGACTGAAGCTGCTCGCGAGCGAGGTTTTTACAATGAACACCCGGTAATTCGAGATATTGCTTTCGCTGGAAGCCCGCGTGAAGCTGACGGACAAATCGCGGCCATCGTTATAGTCGCTGATATCGGTAGCTTTGACATTCGCCACCGCCGCTACAGATGTGCTGTTCACCAGCGTAATGGCCGGCGAAGGATTGGACAACGCGCTTTGGCTGCCGCTTTTTCCTACGGCCAGAACATACGCCACATAGGACTGGTTCGCTTGAATCAGCGCGCCATTGACGTCACGGGAATTGGACGACAGCGTAAGCACCGGATCCGCTCCCGTCGTCAAATAGGTCGTATAATTGGAAGAAGACACCTGCTGCGCTGCCGACAGATTAAAGCTGGAGGCATTGTTCGCCTTAACGATCATAACCCGGTAATGATCAACTCGCGACTCGTTTGAAGACTTCGAGAAGCTGACCTGCAAATCCCGGCCATCCCCGTAATTCGCCACATCGCGTAAGGTAACGTAAGAAACAGGGCTCGGATCCGCAGTCCCCCCGTTGTTGCCACCATTTCCGCCGCTCGAGCCGGAAGTGATCGTGACCGTTTGGGTCTTGCTGTTCCAGGCAACGTCATTGTCGAGGGATTCGCTGACGAACCGGACCGGCACCATCGTTCTTCCTTTCACGGCCTGTGCCGGAACATCCAGGAAATAAGCTTGATTATTGATCGTTGCGGTTTTCGAGTTCAATTTCAGCACGACTTTGGTACCGTTCTTATTTGCGGTTACGATTTTGGTTGACGAATTATAGTCGACCGTAGCACCCAGCGATTCGAATATGGCCCGAAGCGGAAGCAGTACCCGCCCGCTCACCGTAACCGGAGCCTGGTCCGTGTACAATCGATTTCCGTCAATATAGATGCTGATCGCCGACGCAGCCTGAACCGGAGCCTGCTGGAACAGCGGTACTACCAATAAAGCGGCTAAAAGGGCTGCCCAAATTTTTTTCACACGCTCAACCTCCCATGTTCTTTAAAAGAGTGCTAATTATTGCCTTTCCCTATTTGACGTTCTCATCCGGTAAAAAGTTTCTTCCGTCTGGACGCAAATGAATATTTCCACTGAATCCGAAGTGCCCGCCTTACCCGTTAAGTCTGGAACTCAAAGTCTGACGCCAGCTTGCGGATAACTCCGGAAGGCTGAGAATCCGCCGGATGCCGTCCCCCTCATGCTTGTCCAAATGCATAATGCGATTGGCAAAGGCCAGCGTAACTCCCTGGGGATGCTTTTCCGTCCGCCGCAGTTCATCCCCTTGGTTCACGCGGCCCTCCCGGAGGACCCGAAAATAATAACCCGTATAACCGGTTTGCTGAATTTTCAAAGGGAACTCCGGATTTCCGTGTTTCATTCCCACTTTGAAGCAGGGTTGTCTGGGCTGGCTGACCTGCACGATCGCCTCTCCCCATTCGAAAGTATCTCCGATGCATATGTCATCCTCAAGCAATCCTTCCGTAGTCAGGTTTTCGCCGAAAGCTCCAACCGTGAGCGTCTTCCCCAACTCCCGCTCCCAAAAAGCGTACCGTTCGAACGGATAGACGCATACCGCTTTATCCTTGCCGCCATGGTGAACAAGATCGGCTTGTCCGTCTCCCTCCAAATTGACCCAAGACAAGTAAAGCGATCCTTGAACCGGACTTTTGTGTATTCCGGTCATGACAACCTTGCCGTTATGATTCGCTTGATCCGGTTTGCCTACGTTCAGTGAGCGGATCGCCATCCTTGCCGTCACGTTGTTCCCTCTCCCTTCAATTCGTTGAACTTCATATCTGCTGAGATTCATTATATCCGCACTGGAAAAACTTGTCTTCCCCCTATTTGCTCAAAATGAAACGAAACTTCCCGTGCCCCTCATCCGTATTAATTTTAGGTAAGTCAAAATCAGTCGGAATCATGACCTTAACCTAGAAAATATAAACTTTCCATTCGAGAGGATACCCTAAATGAAACTTAAACTAAAACGCATTGTCATCGTTGGAACTATGGCGATCGTCGTCACCATCAGTCCAAGCCTGACCGGTTACTTGTCCAGCACCGCGTATGCCGCGAATTCTTTAAAGCAATCCAGCCAAAGCAGTTCCACGGCGAATACGAAAGACGAGCTGAGTGAACGCCTTGGCCTCACGCCGGATGAATCGGTGTACGATGAGCTGCTGCAAGGCCATTCTTTGGCCGATATAGCCGCTTCCAACGAGCAGGACGTGCAGGGCATCATCGATTTGCAAATCGGTCAGATGCAGGAGCAGCTCACCAAACGGTTTCTTCAAGGAAATTTGTCAAAAAGGGCTTATGAAGAGCAACTTAGGGAACTCCCCGACATCATCGCGGACAGCGTCCATAACCGATATGCGGCAATTACGGAAAAATAACGAAACGGCCCGGCGCATAAGTGCGTCGGGTCTCTTTATGTTCGGCCGCAGCAGAAGGAATATCAGTGTGATCCGACGAAGTTAGAACGCTGCATGATATTTTCGTGCATGGATTGCAAGGATTTATCTATCCCGGTCTCTTATAATTTGGCTTGAAAGGAGGGTCTGCATGGATTGGCTTGAACGTATGAACAGCGCCATGGAATATATTGAAACGCATCTTTTGGAGGATATCGATTATGACCGGGCTGCCCTGATCGCCTGCTGCTCGACTTATCATTTTCAGCGGATGTTTTCTTTTATCACCGATGTGCCGCTGTCGGAATACATCCGGCGAAGACGGCTGACGCTTGCGGCTTTCGAGCTTCAAAGTGGAGACAGCAGGGTGCTCGATATCGCGTTGAAATACGGATATGAGTCGCCCGAAGCGTTTTCAAGAGCGTTCAAAAAAATGCACGGAGTCATGCCTATGTCAGCGCGCGACAAAGGCGTGCCGCTTAAAGCCTATCCGCGGATGTCCTTTCATATATCGATTAAGGGAGATGCGGAAATGAATTATAAAATCGAGCAAAAAGAAGCCTTTGAACTGTTTGGCGTATCAACAAAAATTAATGCAGCCGATGATCAACCGTTTATCGAAATTCCGGCGTTTTGGGACAAATGCATTTCAGGCGGCATCGTGGATCAGATTCGCCAAGCTGCCGGACTGGATGAGAACGGACAGATCCATACGGCGCTGTACAATAGCCGGGGCGATCAATTTTCCTATATGATCGGGTATTTTATGCCGCAAGCCGGTCTGCCTGACCGGTTTGAAAAGCTTGCGGTTCCGCCGCAAACCTATGCCATATTCTCGACCGGCGTATATCCGGACGGCCAAAGCGATATTCACGGGTTATGGAAAAGAATTTTTACGGAGTGGTTTCCGACATGCAATTACGAGCATGCGGAAGGCGCCGAATTTGAAATGACCTATTCCCGAGGCAACGACATGTATGAAATGGAAGTTTGGATCCCTGTGGTAAAAAAAGCGGACGCGTGAACTGAACAATTACATGTATAAACTAAACGCCCGCCAAGGTGAATATTTCTTTCTTGTCGGGCGTTTTCCATGAGAGGCGGCAAGCCGGTTTATCTCCCTCTTTTAGGCAGCAGCTTGACGTATTCGTCGGACAGCTTCATTAGTTTCAGCACATACTCATAATCGTCCCGGTAAGCGGTAATATCGGCGACCGGCTTTAGGGTTTTCAGCGAAACCGCGGTGCCGTCCTCGAACCCTTCCCCCGGAACGAACATCACGTCATCGTTAAAAAAGGAACCGGTCGGAAGATAATACCGCATGCCGACCGCATTTCTGTCAATGTTCAGCAAATCTTGCCCCAGCGCAGTGAACCCTTCGTCCGCGAGCGAAACTCCGAGAAGATTCGCAATCGTTGGCATAATGTCCACTTGGCCGCCGGTCCGTTCCACGACTTGGCCCGCTTGAACGCCCGGGACATGCACGATAAGCGGAATATTAAACCGGCTGATCCGGTCGTCGTAAGGAACACCCAGCTTGGAGCTGATCTCCGAGGCGCTTACGGCATCAGGCTGCAATCCGAAATGATCCCCATATATCACTAGCATCGTATGGTCCCACATTTCCGCCTGCTTCAACCGGTCGATCAGGGCGCCTATGGCATAATCTGTGTAGTTGACCGCGGTGATGTAGTTGCCCAGCACCGTTCCATCCATATCCTCCGGCAGCTTAATATGACGCTTATCCTCCGGGACGACAAACGGCGAATGGCTGGACGTCGTTATGAACTGGGCGTAAAAAGGCTTTGATTGCGCCTTCAGTTCCTGCAGCTTCTCCACGCCAACCCGGTACATCTCCTCGTCGGAAGCTCCAAAATCGTTGAAGTGATCGTTTTCGTAATAAGGCTTGTCATAATATTTGTCGAAATGAAGCGCCGGGTACAGCTTGTTGCGGTCCCAAAAAGTAACCTTGTTGATATGAAACGTGTCCGCCACGTAACCCTGCTGCTGGAGCAGGCGCGGCAGACTGGGCAGCTCCCTGCTGCCGTACCCGGTAGACATCGCCTCTTCCGCCGTCGGATAGATGGAAGTGTTCGACATGAACTCGGCGTCCGAAGTGTTGCCCGGTCCAATTTGCTGAAATACGTGCGGAAAATACAATCCTTCTTTAGCCAGTCCATTAAGGACCGGTGTCACTTCCTGGCCGTTCAAAGATAGATGAACCGAAAAGTTCTGGAACGACTCCATCTGGATCACGATCAGATTCATACCCTTAGCCGCGCCAAAATATTGAGGTTTCTCCGCTTGTCCACCTGACTTATAAGGATAACCTGCCTGAAGAGCCTTAATTTGAGCAACCGTTTCGTCCAAATTCCCTTCCGCAATCTTACGGTCCTCTTCATGATTCCGAATGGCCGCATCAACCTGGAAATTCAGAAATCCGATGCTCTCCGCGCGCACCAGCTCGTTGTCGATGCCTTTCCCCTCACGGATATAAAGACCCGACAATACCAAACTGACAACCAAGAGCACGGCAACGATGATTTTTTGCAGCGTACCTCCCCCGGTTGGCCGGTCCGTCCGAAAGCTTAATCTCCTTTTCGAACGGGCACGTCTTGCGGAAAATAAAAATCGCAGTAAAAGCAGCACAAGCAGATCGGCGAAATAAAGGAACTGTTCCGGCTGCAGCAAAGCGCTTACGCTGGCTTTGACCTCCGGTACCTGGTTTAAACCGCTAAGCACGGCGTAGGTGGGCACGGTTCCAAAATAGGCGTAATATACCGTGGCCGCGAATAAAATAAACGAAAATAAAAAGTTGAAAGCCCAAAATGCGCCCCACTTGGCTTTGAACGGCGTCAAAAGATCAACCAGGCACAGCAGCGCCAAAACGGACAAGGCATCGCCCGGAACCCCGTCAATCTGAAAGCCCGTGTAGAAGAAATAACGCATAAGTAATAATTTCAGCAGAATTAGCATGAACGTAATGACTAACTGGTATCGGTTCGATTTCAAACGGTTCCCCATCTCTCTTAACTTTCTTTTTACTCCTAGTTTACAAAAGTCTCGATGATCTAACTATCTATTATAGCAGAACCCGGAAAATCGTCGAATTCTATCGTCCAAAAGTAAATACCAGTTATTTTTTCGGGAAATTCATAGTATGATGTTGTCGAAGTTGAACTGTATTTGCCGACCCTCGTCATGAAAGGGGTTTCATCATGAAGAAGATCTGGATCGTTTATTTGCTGCTGATCGCCTGTTTTCTGCTGTACGTGCTGGATTACCGGTCCCAAAGCCACTTGAACGAGCAGTGGAAAACCGGAGGATTACGCGGAGAAATCGAAGAGAAATACGTGATGGTTACGTTTCAAATGGGTATCGATTATTGGAAAAGCAGTCTGAAGGGCTTTGAAGACGCCGCCCAAGCGCTGAATGTTTCGGTGGAATACCGGGGCGCGACGCAGCGCGACATTCATGAGCAAATCACGGTGCTGGAGCAGATTATCGCCAAAAAACCGGCGGGCATCGCCATTTCGGCGATTCATCCCATGGATCTGACCGAGACGATCAACAAGGCGGTCGATGCGGGCATCCCGGTTGTGCTGTTCGATTCGGACGCTCCCGGAAGCAAAGCCTATTCGTTCCTTGGGACGAATAATTATAACGCAGGCGTAGAGGCCGCCCGAAAAATGGCCGAGCTGACCGGCGGACACGGCGAAATTGCCGTCGTCACGACGCCGAATCAGCAAAACCACCAGGACCGGACCAATGGATTCAAAGACACGATTGCGAGAGATTTCCCCCGCATGCGCGTGATTACCGTCAAAAACGGCAAAGGCGACCAGCTTGCGTCCAAGCAGTCGACGGAAGTCATTTTGCAGGATTACCCCGGAATCGCCGGAATATTTGCCACGGAGGCCAACGGGGGCATCGGCGTAGCGGAAGCGGTGCGTGAGCAAGGTGGCAACGCGCGGCCAAAAATCATCAGCTTCGATACCGACAAAGGTACGCTGGATTTGGTCAAAAGCGGGGATATCTCCGCCACGATGGCCCAAGGGACCTGGAATATGGGGTATTGGTCCCTGCAGTTCCTGTTTACGCTCAAGCATCCTTTGAACACCGCGCAAATTCCCGGCTCCCCGCCGCTTCCCGAACGGGTCGATACGGGTATCACTGTCGTCACGCGGCAGAATGTGAATGATTACTATGCAAAATAATCAAGGATGGAACCTCACCCGCCTAACGCTGAACAATTTGCCGATTCGGTATAAATTGATCGTGCACTTTCTGCTGATCAGCATCCTCCCTTCGATCGGGCTCGGTCTTTTGACGAATTGGACGGTAAACCGCGTCATCGAGCGCCAGGTCACGGATAATACCCTGCAATTGATCGGCAAAGTCAATAAATCGCTCGAAACGTACGTGGAAAACTTGCAGAACATGACCTACTTCATTTCTTTCAATCCCGATGTGCAGCGGTTTCTGAACGCGGGACATCAGCCCGGCGCCGCGGCGAACGCCTCCGAGGAGCTGGACGATTACGACATGCGGAAATTTCTGCAGGGCTTCACCACACTATACTCGGAGGTGGCCGGCATCATGGTCGTAAACGGCCGGGGCGAATATGTCAGCAACGAGATGTACGCGCGCACGACCAAAGACCTGACACAGGAGTCTTGGTATCAAGATGCCGTCAACAACAAAGGGATCTTCAAAGTGATCGGACATCCGCATAACCGCAATGTCACGACCCACGTCAATTACAAGGACAGCGAAGTTGTGTCGGCGGTGCGCGCGATTCTCGATCCCGATACGCAGCAGGTCAAAGGCGTCGTGCTTATCGATCTGAAGCTGCGCGTCATTGCGGAAACGGCGCAGGATGTCAGGCTCGGAAAGACGGGATATTTGACGGTCATCGACGATAACGGCGAGCTGATCTACGCCCCTTCCGACCCGTACACCAACAACATTCCCTTGGAATGGCTGAGCCAAGGCGGATCGGGAACGTATTCCCGCGAGGTGGGCGGCCGGGATCTGCAGTTCATTTACCGCTCTTCCCCGTTTACGAACTGGACGACGGTTGGCGTTTTTGCCATGGAAGAGTCCGCTTCGGAAATGAGGGAAATTCGTTTTTATGTCGTCAGCTTCGTGTTTATCGTCTGCCTGTTGGGCATGACCGCCTCGTTCTATCTGGCCCATTCCATTTCAAGGCCAATCGGGCAGTTGATGTCCTTTATGCAAAAAGCCCAATCCGGCGACCTGACGATCCGTTACTGGGGCGACCGTTCGGATGAAGTCGGCCTGCTGGGCCGCCGTTTCAATGCGATGTTAATGCAGATCAACCGGCTGATCTCACTGACCGAACTGCAGGAACGGCAAAAACGCGAAGCCGAGCTGCGCAGCCTGCAGGCGCATATCAAACCGCATTTTCTGTACAACACGCTGGATACGATCCATTGGATGGCCCGCCGAAAAGGAGCCGAAGATATCGCGGAAATGGCCGAATCGCTCTCCAAGCTGTTCCGGATCGGCTTGAGCAAAGGCAACGACATCATTCCACTGAATGATGAGATCGAACATATCCGCAGCTATTTGCAGATTCAGCATGTACGGTACCAAAACAAGCTGGATTACACGCTGAACATCGCGCCCGAGATTCAAGGCGTTTATGTCTTGAAGCTGATTTTGCAGCCGATCGTGGAAAATGCCATTTATCACGGCATCAAGGAGCGCCGGGGGCCAGGCCGAATATGGATCGAAGCCTCGGAAAGCGACGGGGATTTGATTATTGTGATCCGCGACGACGGCAAAGGCATTCCTGCCGACAAACTGGCCGCTCTACAGCGGGAGCTAAGCTCGGTCATCCCCGCCTCCTCCGAATATGGCAAGCCCCGCCACGAGCAGGAAGCCGGCGGCGATTCCAAAGGATACGGGATGCTGAACGTGCAGGCGCGAATGGCGCTGACCTTCGGAGCCCGCTACGGCCTAGGCATCTATAGTGAAGAAGGCCAAGGCACAACCGTAACCGTAACGCATCCGTTAATCCGGGATATCACCAAACGATGGGAGAGAACCGAACATGAATGAACAACGCAGCGAGACCACGCCCCAAAACCGGGATTTCCTATCCCCGGATTTTCGCTGGAAGGTGCTGATTGCCGACGATGAAAGCATTATCCGGGAAGGCATCCGGGAAAGCGTTGACTGGGAGAAACTGCGTCTTGAGGTAGCCGCCGAAGCGGAAGACGGAGAGGAAGCGCTGGAACTGGCGCTCCGCCATACCGTACACATCCTATTGGTCGATCTCAATATGCCGATCATGGACGGGATTGAGCTGATGAAGCGGGTCCGGGAAACGCTCCCGAACTGCAAGATCGTCATCATCACGGGCCATGACGAATTCACCTACGCGCAGAAGGCGATCCGGCTCCAGGTCAAGGATTACATTCTGAAGCCGGCCAACCCCGCCCAGCTTGAAAAGGTGCTGCGGCAGGTACGGGACGAGCTGGAGGAAGAGACCGCTTCGCAGCTTCATATGCTGACCGCCTCCCGCCAGATCTCCAGGAGTTATCCCCTGCTGCGCGAACGTTTTTGCCAGGAGTGGATGGAAGGCAACATGAGCGGGGAAGAAATCTACGAGCAGCTGCAGTTTCTGAAGCTGCCGGTTTCCTGCCCGAATACGCTCGGCGTCATCCGCCTGAACGAATCCCCCGGCTCCCCCGTTTCGATGAAGGAAGACGAGCGTCAGCTCTATCTGTTTGCGGTCGAAAATATCGCTTCCGAGTTACTCGATCCCTACACCAAGGTCGTGTTTCGCGACCCGTTTGGCTTTATCGTCGTATTGCTCTGGAGCTTCGCGGCGGAAGCCGATTTTCAGCGGATCGAAACGACGGTCCGTACCTGCCTGAAGGTCGCTGTCGACCTTCACCTCGCCGAAGGAAACGGAGATGTCACCACGATACCCGACGTTTATCGCAAGTCCAAGGCCTCCGTGCTGCAGGAAACCTCCGTCTCGCCGCTCGTGCGCCGGGCCAAACAATATATGCTGGAGCATTTTGCGGGCAGCGAACTGACGCTGGAAAACATGGCCCAAGCCCTGCAGACCTCTTCCGTGTACTTAAGCCGGGTCATCAAGCAGGAGCTTGGGACTTCGTTCAACAGCTATTTGACGCAGATCCGCATCCGCAGGGCATCCCAACTGCTTAACTCAACCGAGATGACGATGAACGAAATCGCGGAGCTCGTCGGCTACGAGACGCAGCATTACTTCAGCACCGCCTTCAAGCGGGCCACCGGCATCTCCCCCCTGCAGTACCGTAAAGGCGTCTCCAAAAGTTAGTTCGATTTTTATAAAAAGAGTAGTTTTATTGTAAATACACCCCCCGCCCCCGTTGATATACTCACAACTGAAAACGCATTCAACATTCAACTTCATTCTTCACTCAAAAAACGGGGGGTACGGCAAATGAAAAGATTGGCTTTTTTACTGCTGGCATTCACGATGGTATTCGCGCTGGCGGCCTGCGGCCAAAACGGCAGTAGCAGCAGCGGATCGGGCGGCAGTTCCGGCTCGAACAGCAGCAAAGGTACGGTCGGGATCGCCATGCCGACGAAATCGTCGGAACGCTGGGTGAATGACGGCAACAACATGGTGAAAGAGTTCGAAAATCTGGGATACAAGGCGGATCTCCAGTACGGGGAAGACGTCGTGGAAAACCAGGTGTCGCAAATCGAAAACATGATTACCAAAGGCGTCAAAATTTTGGTGATCGCTTCGATCGACGGATCGGCGCTGACCGACGTGCTGCAAAAAGCCCATGACCAAAATATCCAGGTCATCGCGTACGACCGTCTGATCATGAACAGCGAATACGTTGACTATTACGCCACCTTCGACAACTTCAAGGTCGGCGTGCAGCAAGCCTCCTATATCGAGGACAAACTCGGACTTAAAGACGGCAAAGGCCCGTTTAACATTGAACTGTTCGGCGGATCGCCGGACGACAACAACGCTTACTTCTTCTATGACGGGGCCATGTCGGTCCTGCAGCCGTACATCGACTCCGGCAAGCTCGTCGTGCGCAGCGGCCAGACCAAAATGGAGCAGATCGCCACGCTCCGCTGGGACGGCGCAACCGCCCAGGCGCGGATGGACAATTTGCTGAGCGCTCATTACGCCTCGGAAAACGTCGATGCGGTCCTCTCTCCTTATGACGGCATCAGCATCGGAATTCTCTCCTCCCTTAAAGGCGTAGGCTACGGATCGGGCAGCAAACCAATGCCGATCGTAACCGGCCAAGACGCGGAGCTCGCTTCGGTGAAATCGATTCTTGCCGGCGAGCAAACGCAAACCATTTTCAAAGATACCCGGGAACTCGCCAAAAAAGCCGTAGCTATGGCCCAAAGCATTTTGGAAGGAACCGAAGCCGAGGTGAACGATACCAAAACCTACGACAACGGCGTAAAAGTAGTGCCTTCATACTTGCTCGAACCGGTTTCGGTCGACAAAGACAACGTGGAATCAACGCTGGTCGATACCGGCTATTACACCAAGGCGGATCTCGGATTGTAGACCCGGCGGCACCGGGGGATTCGAACCCTTATCATTTTTCAAAGCGGGCGGTCACTTGGCCGCCCCTAACCTTTTAACAACGATGGGAAAGGCCTGGTGATGGGACTTGAGCGGCTACATTTTGGAGATGAGGGGCATTACCAAAACGTTTCCGGGCGTCAAAGCGCTCAGTAACGTGAATCTGCAGGTCAAAGAAGGCGAAATTCACGCCCTCTGCGGAGAGAACGGCGCGGGCAAGTCCACGCTCATGAAGGTGCTGAGCGGCGTGTATCCGCACGGCTCTTATGAAGGGGACATTCTTTTTAAAGGACAGACTTGCGAATTCAAGGATATCAAACAAAGCGAAAATCTCGGTATCGTCATTATCCATCAGGAATTGGCGCTGATTCCCTACCTCTCGATCGCGGAAAATATTTTTCTCGGCAACGAGCAGAGCAAACGGGGACTGATCAATTGGAACGAGACGACGGTAAAAACAAAAGATCTGCTGCGGACCGTCGGACTGAATGAAGCGCCGGGCACCCACGTGCTGAACATCGGTGTCGGCAAACAGCAGCTCGTAGAAATCGCCAAAGCGCTGTCCAAGCAGGTCAAGCTGCTGATTCTGGACGAACCGACGGCCGCACTGAACGAAAGCGACAGCGAAAACCTGCTGAATCTGATCCTGGAGTTAAAAAATCAGGGAATCACGTCGATCATCATCTCTCACAAATTGAACGAGATCAAAAAAGTGGCCGATACGATTACGATTTTGCGCGACGGCCGGACGATTCAGACCCTCGACATGGTGAAGGACGAAGTCACCGAGGATATCATCATCAAAGGCATGGTCGGCCGCGATTTGACCAACCGTTATCCGGAGCGCATGCCTGAGATCGGGGAGACCATTTTCGAGGTGCGGGGCTGGGAGGCGTACCATCCGCAGCAGGAAGACCGGAAAGTGCTGGATGATATCAACCTGCATATTCGCAAGGGGGAAGTCGTCGGCATCGCCGGGCTGATGGGCGCGGGACGGACGGAGCTCGCGATGAGCATTTTCGGCCGGTCTTACGGCAGACATATCAAAGGGCAGCTGTTCCTGCACGGCAAAGAAGTGCGGTTCGATTCCATCAGTCAGGCCATCGAGCATGGCGTGGCTTACGTTACCGAAGACCGCAAGCAGTACGGGCTCATTCTGATTGACGACATCAAGCGGAATGTTTCGCTCGCGAGCCTCGGCAAGCTCTCGAAGCTCGGCGTTATCAACGAGAACGAAGAGGTGCTCGTCGCCGAAGATTACCGGCGGAAATTAAACATCAAAACACCTGGCATTTTGCAAAAAACGGTCAATTTAAGCGGGGGCAACCAGCAAAAAGTCGTCCTGAGCAAGTGGATTTACGCGCAGCCGGAAATTCTGATTCTGGATGAACCGACGCGGGGGATCGATGTCGGCGCCAAATACGAAATCTACTCCATCGTCAACCAGCTTGCGAGCGAAGGCAAGGGCATTTTGTTCATTTCCTCGGAGCTTCCGGAGATTCTCGGCATGTGCGACCGGATTTATGTAATGAGCGAAGGCCGGATTACCGGCGAAGTGGCCCGCGAGGATGCCACGCAGGAAGTACTGATGAAATCCATGACTCGAGGCAGGGGGTAGGCAGATGCAAGCGCTAAACGATCTTTTCAGAAAAAACATTCGCCAATACGGGATGATTATCGCCCTGATTTTCATAACGGTATTATTTCAGATTTTGACGGACGGCATCCTGCTTAAGCCGCTGAATGTTACGAATCTGATTCTGCAAAATAGCTATATTCTAGTGCTGGCGATCGGGATGGTGCTCGTCATCATCACCGGGCACATCGATCTGTCGGTCGGCTCCATCGCCGCCTTCATCGGCGCTTTGGCCGCGATCATGATGGTCGACATGAACCTCCCTTCTTACCTGGCGGTCGTCCTTTCTCTGCTTATCGGTGCCGTTATCGGAGCCTGGCAGGGATTCTGGGTCGCTTACGTCAAAATACCGGCGTTTATCGTCACCCTGGCGGGCATGCTGCTGTTCCGCGGCCTGACGATGATCGTGCTCGGCGGACAATCGATCGCGCCGTTTCCGAAATCGTTTCAACGCATCAGCTCCGGGTTTATCCCGGATTGGTTCGGCGGAAGCAGCATCCATATTCTGACCGTCGTGCTCGGCATCGTCCTTTCCCTGCTCTACATCTGGCAGGAATGGAGAGACCGCAGAACGCAGATCAAATATAATTTCGAAGTGCCTCCGGTATGGATGTTCGTGTCGCAGATCGTCGCGCTGGTTGCGATCATCAATATCTTCACGTATGTGCTGGCGACCTACAACGGTCTTCCTAACATTCTGATCATTTTGTTCTTCCTGATCGTCATTTACTCCTTCGTCATGAGCCGAATGGTGGCCGGACGGCATATTTACGCGCTTGGCGGCAACGAAAAGGCCGCCAAGCTGTCCGGGGTCAAAACGACTAAAGTCACGTTTTGGGTATTCGTGAACATGGGCGCGCTGGCGGCGTTATCCGGGCTCATCTTCGCGGCCCGGCTCAATGCCGCCACGCCAAAGGCCGGCACGAACTTTGAGCTTGATGCCATCGCGGCTTGCTTTATCGGCGGAGCTTCGGCTTCCGGCGGCATCGGCACCGTCATCGGCGCGATCATCGGCGGCCTGGTTATGGGCGTCATGAACAACGGGATGTCCCTGGTGGGTCTTGGAGTCGACTGGCAGCAGGGCATCAAGGGCCTGGTGTTGCTCCTCGCCGTCGCGTTCGATATTTACAACAAATCGAAGACAAACTGACTTTAAAATGCGTCAAGCTCCCGCCGGGCGGTTTCGCCGGACGGGAGCTTGATTTTTAGCAATTACGCAATATCCTTATAGTCCACATTCCGGATCGCCAGATACGCGACGGCGATGCCGATGACCGCCGCCACGGCGGGAATAACAATAAAGCTGCTCAGCGTAGCATCGCCCGAACCAAAGTTACCGTTCAAGACCGAGGCCAGAATCACGGAAGAGATAACCGTAGTAATAACCGAGTGTTTCCTCATGCCGAAATAGAGCGGAATGAGCCCGATACAGCTGATCATGGCCGAGTTTACAACAGCCTTTGCGCCTTGTTCCATGAGCATGGATGCGGTAAGTATGTCCGGCACGAAATGGGCATAACGGTTATACGCGTAAAATCCGGCGAACACCAGAACCCGGGCAACGATCCCGAAAATGAACGTAAACAAGGCGACGATGAGAATCTTGGCGGTCAGCGCCTTTTTCCGCTGCAGCGGATACATGAAAAGAACCAGGATCGAGCGGCTTCTATACTCATCGATGATGTATCTGGAGAGCAATGACCCGGCAAAAATGGTAAATGTTATGGAGACGAAGAGATTGGAGACCGAAAATATCTCTTCATAACTGCGGAACGACTGCTCGGTGGTATCATAATTGACGAGAACGATGAACAATAAAATGATGAAGGTAGCGAGGAACCCGCCCCAAATGCTGCCTTTGATTTTATATTTTTTAAGCTCCAGCTTCATTAAATTAAGCACTCAGATTCCCTCCGTTCAACAGACTCAGGAAGTAATCTTCCAGCGAGCCGATTTTCTTGTGGATCGAATCGATCCCCACGTCGTGCTGAACCAACGTTTTAGTGACCTCGTTTTGCCGTGCATGCTCATCATAGATGCGGATCGTGGAGGAGTCCAACACTTTCAGGTTCGACAGATTCAACTGATTGGAAAGCACGAACGAAGCTTTTTGGCTGTCGCTGACTTTTACCTCGATGTAACCCGTATTTCTCTCGCGTACCTTATCCATCGCAACCTCCTCGATCAGACGTCCGTGATTGATCACGCCGATCGTATCCGCCATCTGCTCCATCTCTCCTAAAATATGACTGGAGACCAGCAGCGTAATGCCGTATTCTTTGGACAGCATTTTGAACAGGTCGCGAATCTCTTTGATCCCCACCGGATCCAGTCCATTAATGGGCTCATCAAGAATCAGCAGCTCCGGCTTCGTAAGGATGGCTCTCGCGATCCCGAGCCTTTGCTTCATGCCCAGCGAGAAATCTTTGACCGGCTTGTTGTCGATATTTCGCAGGTTTACCATGTCCAGCACGTCATCAATCGATTTCTTGTTGTAATACCCCATGTACTCGCAGTGCAGTTCAAGATTCTCTCTGGCTTTGAGCCGGTCGTAAAAAATCGGATATTCAATGATCGACCCCATACGGCCAAGCTGATGGTAGGATTTCGGCGTCAGCTTCTCCCCGAAAATCTCGATCTCCCCATTCGTTGGTTTCACCAGATTCGTCATCATTTTCATGACCGTGGTTTTTCCCGCTCCGTTCGGCCCCAAAAACCCGTAGATTTCGCCCTGCTTGATATTCATGCTTACGTCGGAAACCACTTCCCGGCCCTGAAACACTTTCGTCAACTGAAAGGTTTTAAGAATGCTGCTCATGTCCTCGCTCCTTTTCTTAACGCTCTCTTGCTTCTGTTTTTATTGTAGCGGGCGAAACCGGTCATATTTATTAATCAATTCTTACTTGTTTCTTAAGAGTGCGTCGAGACTTCATCCATATGCAAAAAGCCTAAAGAACAGGTTCTCCCTGCTTCTAAAGGCCTGTTTCCGAAAGAAAATTCTAAGTTGGACTAGGGATGTGCGTATGGAGGCAGCCGTATGAGACGTTCTTTCGATCGCTGTTGTTCCCGGATTTCTATGATTCTATAAATTCAAATGAAGTCGAAATCCGCTCACAAAGGCGACCACTGCCGTTTCTGCCAGAACATCTCACACTCTTGCCTGAATCCCGCGCTATATCATTCAACTTCAAAGTTAATAGCGGAACGATTTAAGCTGCAGGGTGAACATCGTCTTCTCATACGGCTTGCTGAACAGAAGGACGTCGCCTCCTAATTGCTGCGCCAGCCTTTTGGTGATCGTGAGGCCGAGGCCGCTTCCCTGATAAGATTTGTTTCGGGAATCCTCCAGCGTGTAAAGCCGCTCGAACACCCGGTTTTGATGAATTTCCGAAATGCCTTTGCCGCGGTCCCACACTTCGATTTGAACGTGCTCCTCGTCCTGTTTTAAGGTGAGGCCCACGATATTCCCTTCGCTGCCGTAGCGGATGGCGTTGGAAATCAGATTGTTCAGAATGCGATCCAGGGCGGTCTCGTTGGCGTAGGCGTAGATCGGCTCCTCCGGAATCCGGATGTCCACCTCAATGCCCTTGCCGGTCAAAACGTCGTAAAATGCAAGGATATTCTTACGGCACACCTCATTCATTTGAATCCGAGTCAGAGGAAGCGGCTGATCCCCCGATTCCAGCTTCGCCAGGTCGAAAAACTGCCGGATCATGTCCATAACTTCATGCGCCTTCCGCTGCACTTTGTCCAGTAAATCCTTTCTTTCTTCAGCCGGCATACCGGGATCGAGCTGAATGGCCTCCAAATACCCCAGCACCACGGTAAGCGGCGTTTTTAAATCGTGTGAGATGTTGGACAGCATTCTGCGAATCGAATGCTCCGCGCCGGCCCGCTCCGCCATGATCCGCTGGTTATGCTCCAGCAATCGATTGATGTCCGAGAGGAATACCCTCAGCTCCCGGTCTTCCGTGAACAGCAGCAATTTCTCCGCCGTGTTCTCGGCAATAATCCGATCCAGCTTGTCGTGAACATGCCGCAGTTGGCGGTTTCTTTTTCGATTGAAGTCGTGCGCCCGGTACAAGAGCGCAAGCAGAATCACAATGATGCCGATCAGCAGGGTTATCATCATTCCACCCCGGCCCATTTGTAGCCGATGCCCCATAACGTCTGCAAATATTTCGGATCGGACGGATTTTCTTCGATTTTCTCCCGCAGCCGGCGGATATGTACATTAATAACATTTTCGTCGCCTAAGTAATCGTCGTTCCAAATAAAGCCGTAAATTTGCGCCTTGGTAAACACGCGGTTCGGATTCTTGAGGAACAGCTTCAGAATCTCGGCCTCTTTGGCGGTCAGCTTGAATGTTTCTCCGTTTTTTTGCACCAAAAAGTTATCGAGATCAATGCTAAGCCCGCCCAGCACGACCAGCGAATCCGATTTATCCTCCGCTTCGGGGCGGGCATACAAGGTCGCTCTGCGAATGGCCGCCTTGATCCGGGCCGTAATCTCGATCAGGGAAAACGGCTTGGCAATATAATCGTCCGCGCCGAAGCCAAGACCGATCGCCTTATCGATATCGTTGTCCTTGGCGGACATAATCAGAATCGGCACGGAGCTGGTTTCCCGCACTCTTTTAATCGTCTCGATCCCATCCAGCTTAGGCATCATGAGATCTACGACGAGAAGGTCGAACGACTCGTTTTGGAATAGAGCCATGCCGTCCTCGCCATTATTGGCGGACCGGATGACGAAGCCCTCTTTGGCCAAATACCCGGCCAGCATGTCGATAATCGAGGCATCGTCTTCCATGATTAAAATTTTATGCGGCACATTTTTCACCACCATCCGATTTTCCCCATTATACAACATGCCCGCGGATGTTAGGTGCTATTTGTATAAGTTGAACCTGTGGATGAACGGATAAGGGGCGGCGTGTGAAATATTCTTCCGATCGCTGTTGTTCCCGGATTTCTTTGATTCTATAAATTCTATCAACCGCCGGCATGTTTTTGAGATTGCCGCAGGGCCGGGGTATAATGAGAAAATAAGGATAATTCGATTAATTTTTACAGGCAGGTGACACTTTTGTCCAGTTCCCATCTTACCAAAAAGGCGCTCGCCGCCTCACTGAAGCAAATGATGAGCCGTGTTCCCCTGAACAAAATCACCGTGAAACATCTCGTCGACGACTGCGGTCTGAATCGGCAAACCTTCTATTATCATTTTCAGGACATTTACGAGCTGCTCGGCTGGATTTATCAAACGGAAGCCGTAGACGCCATTGCCGGAGAACGAAGCTACAACACCTGGACCCACGGATTTTTAAAGATTTTCAAATATATCGAGGAGAATAAAACCTTTTGTCTCAATACGCTTAACTCGCTCGCTCGAAGTCATCTGGACGCTTATCTGTACGCCGTAACAAACCGGCTGATCATGGGGGTCGTGCAAGAGGTGTCCGGCGAAATACGAGTGAAAGAAGCGGACAAGCTCTTTTTGGCCAATTTTTATACGTTGGCGTTCACCGGCCTTGTGATCCAGTGGATGCGCGACGGCATGAAGGAAAAGCCGGAACGGATCATTGAAAATCTAAGCGAGCTAATGGAGGGAAACTTCGAGCGGGCCCTGCATCGGTATGAACAAAAGGGATTGCCGTCGAAAATTTAGACAATCCCGCGCCGATGTCCAAAAACCGTACACTCGCTCTCCTTTGATGATTTCAAGCTCTCCGCGAAAGGAATACATTAGGGTTGTTCAAGTATGAGCACAACCTGACAAAAACCTTTGGAGGCGACGGTTATGACAGCGGATTACAGCGGCAGACAAGTGTATTTTGTGGGTGGAGGCATTGCGTCCCTCGCCGGTGCGGCATTCCTGGTAAGGGATTGCGAGTTCCCCGGAGAGCAGATTCATATTATTGAAGAAATGAAAATCCTCGGCGGGAGCAATGACGGAGCCGGTGACGGCGAACAGGGCTACGTCATTCGCGGCGGCCGGATGCTGAACGACGAGACCTACGAGAACACCTGGGACCTGCTCAGATCGATTCCTTCCCTGGATCATCCGGGACTTTCGGTCAGAGATGAAATTGTAGCATTCGATATGGCGCATCCGACGCATTCGAATGCACGTCTGGTCAATAAGAACGGAGAAGTGGCGGACGTCAGTTCCATGGGGTTTGATATGGGCGACCGCATGTCCATGGTCAAGCTGATCATGACGCCTGAAGCAAAAATGGGAAAATCGCGGATCAACGACTGGTTTGGGCCTCATTTTTTCACGACGAATTTCTGGTATATGTGGGCAACCACCTTTGCCTTCCAGCCTTGGCACAGCGCAGCGGAGCTGAAAAGATACATGATCCGGTTCATGCATGAATTCCCGCGCATCCATACGCTGGAGGGAGTAACCCGGACGCCTTACAATCAGTACGATTCCATCATTCTTCCCCTGCACCGGTACCTGGAGAAATATAACGTCGACTTCAAAATGAAATGTACTGTAACGGATCTCGATTTCAAGGACGGAGAAGAGATTACCGTTACGAAGATGCATTATGCAAAAGACGGAGCGGAAGGCGTGCTGGATATCCGTGAAGGCGATTTGGTCATCGTCACGAACGGATCCATGACCGAAGGCTACAGCCTGGGTTCGATGTCGAAGGCTCCGAAGCTGAACGCCAAGGGAAGCGGCTGGGCGCTGTGGGACCGGATCGCCGATAAAAAAGCCGGATTCGGCAATCCTTCCTCCTTCGATGACCATATCGACGGTTCCAAATGGGAGTCGTTCACGGTGACCTGCCAGGATTCGCGCTTCTTTGATCTCATGGAAGCCTTCTCCCGGAACAAAGCCGGGACCGGCGCGCTCGTGACCTTTAAGGATTCCAGCTGGCTCATGTCGATCGTGCTGGCTCACCAGCCCCATTTCCGCAACCAGCCGGAGCATGTCAAGGTGTTCTGGGGATACGGGCTGTTCCCGGATAACATCGGGGATTACGTGAAGAAGAAAATGTCCGACTGTACCGGCAAGGAAATCTTGACCGAGCTGCTCCATCATCTCAAATTCGAAAAAGACATGAACGCCATTATCGCCTCGGCAAACTGCATTCCCTGTATGATGCCTTATATTACGGCTCAATTCATGCCAAGGGCGATTGGCGACCGGCCGAAGGTGATTCCCGACGGATCGACTAACCTGGCGTTTATCAGCCAGTTCTGCGAAATCCCGGATGATGTCGTATTTACCGAGGAGTATTCCGTACGAGCGGCAAGAATCGCCGTATACGGGCTGCTCGGAATGGATAAGCCGATTACCCCGATTAATCAATACCACTACGACGTGCGGACGCTGCTTCAGGGGTTCGTGACTTCGTTCCGGTAAAAACATAAAGAAGGGTTGCTCGCTAAACGAATCATTTTCGTTCGCGAGCGACCCTTCTTTTGATAACTTGACCGCCTCTCCTATTAGCAGGCTGTCATGTGACACATAAAACAAACCACTCTTACTTGTCCACTGAATGGAACCTACGCGATTGGCTTCTTTCTCTGGACATCTTTATATATACTCTTGTTATATTTATTGATCAGACCATCAAGAATGATTGACTGAGTAATGACCCGCTTATGCCTCAAACCATATCGTTGTGCCAATCGGTTTAACTCTTGTCTCTCAACTTCTATCCTATGTCTTATTATCTCTGAATTATTCATAGCGCTCTCACCCTATGAATATTTTAGAAGATGTTGCCAAATATTTCATAATGAAACCTACTGCAAATTATAAAAAAATTCCAATTTTCAAGTGAATAACATAAAAAAGGACCGGCCATAATAGCCGATCCCTTCACAAAAAGCCTTAAACTTAACCCCAACCGTGAGCAAATGTAGTAAATATCCCCGCAGATACAAAGAAACTAAACATAAGCGTAGCCGAAACCACCCAAGACATTGTCTTTTTCATTTTCCCACACCTCTCTACAAATTTTATAGAATTCAATGCATTGATCATCAGCCGCAAAGCGGCGGTTGACTTCAAATAAAACCATGCTGTTAACGATTGCATCTTTGCTGTTCAAAGTAATAAACAACCTCAAGCTATAAAGCAGATTGTTTAAACCATCTTTGTAAGAAGCCTGCCTAAATTTATAAATAGCGAAGTTCTGAAAAAACACGGAACATCGAAATATATAAGAAGGTTCTTTATAACTGATCTTCAATGTTCCTTGCGTAAACCAGTTGTCCTTGCCAAACTGCCTATACTGATCGATTTCACCGCTAAACTTATCCAGAATATCATCGATGAAAAAGTTATGCCGATTAGCGGATTCTATCAGAGTAATTAATCCTTCCACAATTTCATCCGGATGTTCTTCCAAGAACCGGACGTACAAAGGGATTTGCGAATGATTGCCCGACTTGATTTCTCCTACCATGTAATTGGCTTGGGCAAACATTTTTAAAAGCTCAACCTCGGCCAATCCGGACTCATCCAGACCTCGGAACC
Organism: Paenibacillus terrisolis; assembly: GCF_056171975.1. Classification (NCBI taxonomy): domain Bacteria; kingdom Bacillati; phylum Bacillota; class Bacilli; order Caryophanales; family Paenibacillaceae; genus Paenibacillus; species Paenibacillus terrisolis. The sequence goes on from NZ_JBKFGG010000016.1 coordinate 163,036, forward strand.
AGCTTAAATCCGCATACTCGCCAATCCATCTCTTGGACTCTTCAAACATTCCCCTATATTCATAAGAACCTGCTTTCATTAAATAGGCTCTGCCGTAATAATAGACAAGGGGACGAACAGGCTTGAATTCCGGCTGTTTCCAAGTATCCTTTTCACTGAGTTTTTTGGCCAGTTGGCACAGCTCATCGGCGTAATATTCTACTTCCGCCCAGTTGAACTTTACCGCATTGGCTTCTGCCAGCATCAACAATCCGTCCAGCGCATAGGATTCCGGCAAACGAAACCGATAGGGAAGAAACTGCATGGCAGCTTGATACCCTTTACGGCTGTCCGTCTGATAGACCTGAAAAATCCTGTAGTAGCTCATCGAAAGACGCTCCGAATGACTTGAACGCTCGCTTTCGATGACGCTTTCGTAGAGAATGACGGCCGCTTCCTTCCAGCCTTGTTCGTACATCAATTCCGCAGTTTCGAAAATTCCCGATATTTGCTTCAGATCTTCAAGCAAACGACACAACATTTGTTGGATGTACTCGTAAAGCTGCAGCTCGGCGCAGCGCATTAGGAACGGCCGAAGCCTCCGCCAATGAGGCGCTCCGGAAGTAAAACATTCCTCGACGTATAAATCATAGAAGTGGCCTTCAGAAAATCCCATCACCGCGGTAATCCGATCCAGCTGTCCGATCGATATGGGCCGGTTGCCGTTAATAATACCGCTTAACGTGCCGACGTTCACCCCAGCGGATTCCGCAAAGTGATGAAGGGTAAAACCTTCGCTCTTGATGTAGTCTTCCAGTTCCGCGCGAATCGTGGTTGTGGATATCAAAAAACTATCACCCCCCCGAATAATCCCGCCTGTTTGCTACAAAATGAACCTGATTTCGCTCTGCACAGACAACTAACGCCATCTTACGACATCCAAAATATTGAAATTGGTATTATACTGTGATAATAAGGCTAATTTTGTAAATAGTCAACAAAAAATAAGCCAAAAACAGACATTTTTGCCTGCTAAATGGCTTATTTTTGCGGAAATTTACCTATTATTGTCAGATCGTCAAGTCCGCCGCAGCCGCATTCGACTCGACTTGCGCCGGATTTTTACATCCCGGAATGACCGTGGTTACGACGGGATGCTTCAAGCACCATGCCAGCGCCCACTGAGCCATATCCACGCCCTCAGGCACTTCATTGAGCCCAATTTGCTGGACTTCCTCCAGCTTGCGGCGCGTGCTCTCGGGATCGTGGCGATGGCGCACGTCGGTGCTGTCAAACACGGCGCCAGGTTTATACTTGCCGCTTAAATAGCCGCTTGCCAGCGGAACGCGGGCCAGCACGCCCAGGTCCTGCCGTTCGCACGACGGAAATACGCGATTTTCCGGCACTCGGTCGAGCCGGTTGTAAACGACTTGAATCGCCTGCGAGTTCACCTTCGTGGACGCTTCCGTTTGATGCAGATTGTCGTTGCTGCCGATAGAAGTACCCAGATGACGGATTTTGCCCGCTTGAATCTGCTTGTCCAGCGTCGTCCACAGCTCGTCGTTGTCAAATGCCGCATCCGGCCCGGAATGGAACTGGTACAAGTCGATATAATCCGTCTTCAACGATTTCAAGGAAGCGTCGAGCTGCTTCAGGACTTCTTTGGCGCCAAATTCGTCCGTCCGGGTAAACCGCTCATGGAAGTGATGGCCGAATTTGGTAGCGATAATCCACTCGTCGCGCCCCCGCCGGCTAAGGTAATCGCCGATAAACGATTCGGACAGATGATCTCCGTAGCATTCCGCCGTATCGATCAGATTAATGCCAAGCTCTTGCCCTCTGTCGAGAATCGCGTCGACCTCGCTTTGGCCAAATTGCAGTCCCCATTCTCCGCCAAATTGCCATGTTCCGATTCCGATCACGGAAACGTTCAATTCGGTTTTGCCTAAACGACGATATTTCACAGTCATCCCTCCGATTGTTCTCTATGGAATACGGTTCTATTATAAATTTTTCCGTACGCCAAGTCACTTTTGGGATGGGCAAATCTTCCGTATAGATCTGATCGCGTTATAAAGGAAGCGGGCGAAGCAGCCGTGAGACGATTTTCAACACATCGATTTTCGTGGAAAACAATTTTTCTCCCAAACGGCCGTTCAAACTTTTAACCAGCTTATCCTTTGCGTTATCGTCGATGGATTCGAAAAATCTGCGCAAAACGAGCGAGTTGTCATAGTCCTTGCGGAGTTCCTTCGTCGTTTCCATGTACGAGGACAAACCGCAAAGATCATCCGCGGCATAAATTCCGGAGAGGAGGGAAGGAATTTGGCCGAAGCCAAACAGCGGCATAATGGAACCGAAGCAATTCCCGGTGAACAGGGAGTTGCCGATTCGGGGGTGCAGGCATTGACCGATAATATAACCGTTAATTTCAAACTGGTCCGTGACTTTTAAATCTTGATCCAGGTCGGAGCAAACTCTTTCAAAAAATCTCCGCCACATCTCTTCGATATCGCGGTTAACCGTGTCCTCATACTCCGGAAAAGCCAGCGTAATATTGGCTTCCTTGTCCGAATAGGGGATCATGTAGCCGTAACCCTTGGGCGCAAAACGATCATCAAACCAGCACATGGCCGTGTAGCGCGAAAATTCCCCGACTACGGTAGCGCCCTTGGCGGTTGCCGTTAAATCTTCGCGATAGTTTTTCACGGCTTTGGCGTACTCGGCGTCCCCGGTTGCCACAACGACATGGGAGAAATCCTTGACCAATCGTTCATAGGTATTTTCCGAATGAAAATGAATCTTTGATTGCACCTGCCGTCCAAGCTGGCTTTCAAATGAATTTTCGTGCCGGCCCCGCAGATTGCTGAACCCGAACTGTCCTGTTAACGCCGCCGTTTCGTTGACGGAATGCATCACGAACTCGCCGATATTCCCCGTCGGATGCAAATAGATTTGATGCTGATCCGCCATAAAGGCGATATCGTCCCGGATCGGACGGGAAAATAACGAAAGAAGCACTTCTCCGTTCACGAACCGGTCTCCCACGGTGCTTCTTTTCTCAAAAATTACCGGAGTAATCCCATGTCTCTCCAACTGAATCGCGCAAGCCAAGCCGGATATGCCGGCCCCCATAATCGCCACTTCCATCACGATAAGCCTCCATTCCAATCCATCACGGCTTATTGTCACCGACTTTGGACGGAAGTAAACATGATGGAATACTCTCTTGGAAATCGCTGCTGTAGATCAGCCTTCCTCCATGAATTTGATCAGTTCATCGTTAAATTTATCGCGTTCCTCATAGAACAGCGCGTGCCCGCTGAATTGAAACCAAACCAGTTTCGAGCCCGCAATTCCCCGGTGCATGGCAACCGCCAACTCGGGGTAGCAGATTTTATCGTGGATGCCATGCAAAATCAAAGTGGGAACCTGGATTTTACCGAGATCGGCAAACAAGGTCTCATCCCGGAAGGACATGGCTACTTTGGCCGTGGAATTACCCGACGCTGCAAGCTCAAGCTGCATGATCCAATCGCTGAAGGGCCCGGACAGGTGTCTGAAGAAAAACAGATTCTCCAGGTTCCGCAGCATGTCCGGCCGGTCTTTGTAGGTTTCCTGAATAACCTGGTCGATTGCCTCCCGGGTCTGGCCATACGGAAAATCCGGTCGCTGCGTCACGCTTGGCGCCGCCGCTCCGAATAAAGCCAGTTTGGCCACTCCGTGGCCTTGATGCCTGGCCATGTAACGGATCGAGGTTGCTCCTCCGTAGGAATGTCCCCCCAAAGTAAAGTCCCGCAGCTTCAGAGCCTGAACTACTCCGTGAACATCGTCGGCCATTCGGTCCAGATTGTACGGTCCCCAAGGGTGATCGGAGTGCCCAAAGCCGCGCAAATCGATGGCGACGATACGGTATCCTTTAGAAGGCAATACGTTAAATTGATATTCATAGGCTTGATGGTTAAGCGGCCACCCATGAACCAGCAGAATCGTCTTGTCTCCCTCCGGGTTTAAATCCTCGACGTAAATTTTGACATTTTGATCCACCCGAACGTAATATCCCATTTTCGGTTCCCCCGTTTTCATCATGTCTTATGAAACAACATACTCGCACAGGGGAATATGGGTGAATACCTACCCCAAATAAAAGCAAAACAGGCCGGCCAAGAATTCCTTGACCGGCCTGCTTATAAAAAAACGGTTTAGAAGTTATCTTGAATTTCAATGCGCTTGGTCCGGGCTTGCGGCCGTTTTGGAACTTCGAGCGACAGGACCCCGTCTTTCAATGAAGCGCGGATGCCTTCCTCGTCGATGTCCTGTACGTAAAATCTCCGGACGTATTCGCCGTAACGCCGCTCCTTGCGGACGACTTGCTGCTTGTTGTCTTCGACGCTGTCTTCTTCCTTGCGAACCGCCTTGATCGTCAAGTAAGGGCTCGCATAATCGATGCCGATGTCCTCTTTCCGGAACCCGGGCAATTCGGCCTCAACCAGATAGGAGGTTTCGGTCTCCCGAATATCCGTTCGAAACGACATGGCCGAATTTTTCAACGGCGCGAAGAAATCGTCGTTAAAGACATCATTCAAGGATTTCGCCAGTTGACTAAATGCATCTTCTCTGTGTCTTCCAAAAGGAATCAAATCAAACATCATCCATTCCCCTTTCTTTGACCTTATTTGACCTTACATCCTCATTATATGCGGGCTTTACGGCATTGACAAAACCGATTTACCGTTATAATGCGCCATTTTGGCTTGTTTTAGTCGGTTATGGAAAGGAGATATGGCTCCGGCTGTTGGTTTGACCTTTTTTGACTTTCAAGCTTTTCCTTCTATTTATTCCTGGTTCTCATTGACGATAACCGATTGGGATTCGGGCTCCCAAGTGACGGTTGCCGCAAAAGCTTCGCTAATGAAGCGTACAGGCACGACCGTACTGCCATTGATAACGGTTGCAGGCGCATCCAATGCTTGCTCTTCCCCATTGATGTAGGCGGTGGAACTGTTCAGGACGAGCTTCAATGTTACTCCGTCTTTGGTGACGGTAATGGACTGGTCCTCAGGATTCCATTTTACTTCAGCCTGCAGAGTTTCGGAAATCGCACGGAAAGGCACCAACGTATTTCCATCTTCTACGACCGGGACCACCTCCGTTTCCGGCTTTTCGCCGTTGACGTAGAGCTTGATTCCTTTTTTGCCCAGCTTGTCGTAGAGCTTCCCGAGCTTTTTATAAGATTCGATATTCGTAACGTCGGCCAGTACGGCTTCCTGCTGCAGATCCGCCGCTTCTCCAATGTTCCCGCTCTCTTCCATCATATCCGCAGCCGTCGATAAAGCCGCCGCTTGATCCTTGATCTCCTGCAGCTCGGCTTTCATTTCGTCCGTCAGCTTAGTATCGTATTTCGTCAGCAAAAGATCGGCCAGCACCGCACCCGCCGGCTTGTCCTTGACATTTTCGATGGCGTTGAGCAGGCCTTTATAACCGTTGTGACCTTGCGAATCTTTCTTTCCCCCTTTGCCGTCACCGTCAGGCTCCTGTCCTTCGTCCGAAGGCTCGGTACCTTCGGGCGGCTGCACTTCGCCCGTATCCTGGCCTTCCTCCAAGGCTTACAACGTTTGAGTCGTTACTTCCGCTTTTTTGTCAGTTCCGTTCCCCTTTCCCGGCTTGGCTGCCGCCGTTCCGGCCATCAAACTCATGACCAGCATACAGGACAGCGCGATGATCCAGCTTTTTCTCATGTTCGCGTTACCTCCTTGATGATTAAGTTATCTATTATTTCGGAAGGTGCCTCGATATTTGTGACAGGATCAGTTGAACAAAATACCGATAAATTTTAAAAGCCCCCCGGAAACAAACCGGGAGGCTTTAATCAAAATCGATATTTAACCGAACGGAAGTCCCGCGGACTTAAGCCGGTTTGCTGATGAAACAAACGTGAGAAATAATGCACGGAGCTGAAATGATATTTTTCGGCGATTTCCGTAATGCTTAAACCGGTATGGAGCAGATCCTCTTTGGCCCGGCCGATCCGGAACCGGTTCATGTACTGGACCGGAGTGCATCCGGTGGCTCTTCGAAACAGGTCGAAAAAATGTCCCCGGCTTAAATTTAACCCGGCATAATACGATTCCAGCGGTTTGGGCGAGTCATGCAGAAGATCCTGCTCCATCATCTCAAGCAGCCTGCTGATTCGACGGTCCGGAATCGGCCGGTCCTTCAGCATGAAGTGCAGGAAATGATCGATAAACGCCTGAAAGTTCCGCTGTACCGCCAGGCTGCGCATAAACGTCTGCTCGTCCGTAAAATCTCCCGATTTGTAAAAGCTCCGAAACAGCTCCGTCCATACCCGCAGCGAATCAACTTCGGCCTTCACCGGAAGCTCGTAGGGAAAACCCGGTCCCACAAATGCCGGCTCCAAAGGAGAGGGCGGATAACAGATCGGACAGGCCCATTCGAAAGCGCTGGCCCGCTCCACATAATGCCAATCGAAATAACAGCAAATATGCACCATGGGCTCGTACGAATCCGCCACCCATTCATGGAGCTGGCCCGCGGGCAGATATACGAGTGAACCGGGCGCTACCCGAACAGATCGCCCTTCCGTTCGAAGAAGTCCCCGCCCCTCACTAACGAGGTAGACCGAACTGGTGTAGCAAATTCTCGGCGAACTGGACTGCCCTTTAGCGAAAGGATATCGGGTAGCCAAATAAACGTAAGGGTGCAAGGAAGAGAAATTCATGTCGTTCCCTCTTCTTGTTCATGAGGCCGTTTTACTTGGCGGCGGAGTCCAAGTTTGCGTCGATGGCTGCAGTAAGGTCCTCATAAGTGGAGCCTTCCACCAGCTTGCCGTCGACCATAAACGACGGAGTTCCGTTCACGCCGTAATTGGCGGCCGTTTTAAAATCTTCTTTTACCGGAAGCATGTACGTGTGGTCCTTCAGATCCTTGGCAAAACGGTCGTAGTCGATGCTGTCGATGTTCTTCTTGACGAAGTCGATCAGGAAGTCTGGCGTGGCCCAAATCTTGGTCTCATCGCCCTGATTCGCGTACAGCTTATGCTTGAACTCCCAGAACTTGTCGTTGTTCTGCGCCGCAATCGCTTCACCGGCGCTGGCCGCCATGATCGAGTCCCGATCAATGAAGGCGAAATTCGTAAAGAACATTTCCACTTTTCCGGTGTCGATATAATCCTTCTTGAATTGGTCCATGTAAGTCGCATCCCACTCTTTGCAGGATGGGCATTTGAAGTCGGCAAATTCCATGACTTTCACCTTGGCGTCCGGGCTGCCTAAATGCGGCTGCTTCTCGTACTTGAGACCTTCCGCCACAAAATCTCCGCGAATTTCCGTATAGTTTGGCAGCTCTTTCAGTTCGGCGGATTGTGCGCCTTTCACGTAAACGATGACGCCGGCCAGCACGATTAAACCGATAGCGATTACCGTAATCACATAGAGGCTTTTCGAGTTCGTTTTTTTACCTTTTTCCACTTTTGTAGCCATAATCAACCATTCCCTCCATGTATTTTACAATTCAAGGATCAACATCCATTTTAATGTAAATTCTTCGGTGTGGACGTAATTTAGATCACACGAAGTTCATGATTCAACCGGTAAATATGGCCAGATTCCAAAAGTAGCTTCGCCTCTCGATCTCCGGTACGGACCATCGCCGTGCCCGAACTGAAAGCTTTGATTGCGGCGCCCGTCAACTTGCCATTGCTCCAGTCGATATCGACTTCCATATTGCCGTTTGCGCGCAATCCCTTCACCGAGCCGCTTCCCCATTCTTCCGGCAGCGCCGGAAGCAGATGCAGATCTCCGGCCGCACTCTGCAGCAGCATTTCGGCAACGGCCGCCGTACCGCCGAAATTCCCGTCGATGACGAAAATATTGGCCTCCGCGCCGGCGATCCCGGATTTTGAAAAGGAAAGCATATTGTCCAGACACAGCTCGCCGATCAAATGCGAAATATGCTTGAGCGCCCGGTTTCCGTCATGCAGTCTGGCAAAAAAGAGGCCAAACAACGCGGCGGTGAACTCCACATCCTCCAGATCATGCCGGGCCATCCGGTTTTCCAAGGTGACTCTGGCGGCGGCGCTAAGCTCCGGCGTTTTTTCCGGGGTAATTTGATGGCCCGGATATAAAGCGAACAGGTGGGACAAATGCCGATGCTCCGGCTGCGCCTCCTCATAATCCTCAAGCCATTCCTGCAGTTGGCCTTTCTTGCCGATTTGCAGCGGCGGCAGCAAGGAAATGGCCTGCTCCCACTTTTGCCGCAGCTCAAGATCCGTGTCCAGCTCGCGAGCGGCCTTCAGGCAAAATTCAAACAGCTCACGGACCAACACCTGATCCATCGTCGTCCCCATGGACAGCTGCTGCTGCTCTTCCTCCGAACTGCCCGTATAAAAGCTGTTCTCCGGAGAATTGGAAGGCCCCGTAACCAGCCACCCATATTTCGGATGCACCGTCATATAATCCATGAAAAATGCCGCCGCTTCCTTTAATACCGGATACCCCACGGATGCCAAAAATTCCCGGTCCAGGCTGTAGTTATAATGCTCCATCAAATGGGTGGCGATCCACAAGCCGCCGGTGACGTTTAGACCCCAGGACGTATGCCAGCCGGGATCGGTAAAACCCCATACGTTCGAGAAGACATGGGCCACCCAGCCTTCGCATCCGTAGAATTCTTCGGCCGTTCTGCGCCCGGCTTTGGAGAGATCCTCGACGTAACGCATTAACGGAAGATGGGATTCTCCGAGATTCGCGATCTCGGTCGGGTAATAGTTCATTTCCGTGTTGACGTCCAAATGGTAGTCGCAGCTCCAGGCCATCCGGTTCGCTTCGCCGTCATTCCAAATTCCCTGCAGATGATGCGGCAGAGGCGAATCCCCCCGCGAGCCGGCGATCATCAGATAGCGGCCATACTGAAAAAACAGGGCCAGCAGCTCGGGATCGTCCATTTGTCCCTTTTTGAACAACCGGATCCGCTCGTCCGTCGGAAGCTTGGAGTTGTCCGTCCGATCAAGCTGAAGGCTAACTCGGTCGTACAGAGGGCCGTAATCGGCGATATGGCCGGACTTCACGCGATCGTAGCCTTTGGCCGCGGCAGCTTCAATCTGCCGTTTGCTCTCTTCAAGCCAGAGCCCGCCTTCTTGCCGGTAATCCGTGTTGACCGCAAAATAGATAGAGGCTTCATCGGCACCGCTGACGACGATCCGCCCCGCTTCGCCGCGAACCGAACCGCCTGAAGCAACAACCTTGATCAACCCTTGGCAAGCAACGCCGCAAGTTCCGTCGCTATGCATGTCCTCCGTCGCTTTTCCTGAAAACGCTAAGGTATGGCCGTCCTGAAGCTCCGTCTGAAACTGAGGCGTCCGCCCCTTGAGCGCAAGCGTAAATGAGACTCCGCCCTTGTCCTCGCTCCAGATTCGGGAGGCCACGACGCCATCCGGATGCGAAGCAAGCAGCTCGCGGCCGAACTTCTTGCCATGCACATGGTAGGAGGATTGAACCAGGGCATGATCCAGATCCAGCTCTCTGCGGAAATCATGGGCGCCGGCGGGTTTTGCGAATTCGAGACGGACGTCGCATAAGCTGAGGTTCGTGCCGAAATTTTTCTTGTCCGGCATCAGATATTGTTTGGCCAGACGATCTCCGCCCTCGTAATCCCCCTGAAAGAAATGGTCTCTCATCCGGTTCAGACGAACCCGGCTGTCCCCGGAAGAAACGCGCTCCGCCTCGTCTGCCTTTCCCGACCAATAAGTCACTTCCGTCATGCACCAGACTTCACGTTCGGGCGACGAGATCACGACCGCGCCGATTCTGCCGTTTCCGGCCGGCAGACCCTGAGGCCAGCTCTGCGCGGGACGGGAATACCATAGCTTCAGATTATTCATCAAGCACCATCCATCCTGTTCTATATTCATCAAGCGGAAACGGTGTACGCTCCCGCAGATTGGCTTATGAATCCAAGGCGGCCTAAAGATGCAGGCCGCCTTGATTTAGTTCACCCGAATTTATTGCTTTTTGCCGATTGTCAATTTGCTGAAAGCCGAAGAATCATAGGATTTTTGCATAATATCCAGATACCCGGTCAAGTTCAGACCGTCGAAGCCTTTGACATAAGAATCCCAATCCTTGTCCAGGCTCTTGTTGCCGGTGATGAATTGCAGCGCGTTTTGGTTGACATAGTTGGTAATGTTGGTTTGCATCATGCTGGCTTCGTCCGCAGAGTTTTGATCGATCCAAACACCCCAGTAAGGGAACACTTGATCCGGCTGTTTGCCGTCGTAGTTGTCTTTGGTAGCATCGAATAATCTGCGTTCATAAGCATCGTCATCATAGATATCGGTTGCTTGAACTTGAGAGTTGCGGAAAGCGGCATCCAAATCGTATTGGCCGAGCGAGCCCCAAGAATTGTTATGCGGCTTTTCGCCGGCTTTCAGGTTAATAGACGCCCATTTCGGTTCGATTGAATCGTCCAGCGCTTTTTCGCCCGGTTCCGGTTTACGCCAGTCGACATTTTCAATCCCGGCATTCGCCTGAATTTCTCCTTCGAAGGTGTAAATGTAATCCAGCATTTTAATCGCGGCGACTTGCGCTTCTTTGCTGGCCTTGTTGGTCAATACGAACGAAGCCCCTTGGTTACCGGTGTATTGCGTGGTCGCAAAACCGACACCGTTTGGTCCCGTAATTGGCGGGATCGAATTATAGTCTTTGGAATAACGGTTGCCGTCGGAAATATCAACGAAAATGGCCGGGTGCATGCCTGCCCCTGCGCCGAGAATTTGCGCATCCCCGTTTTCCCCGATTTTCTTGAACGCATCAGCGTTTTGCGTAAAGGCCCCCGGATCGATCAACCCCTCATCGTACAGGGATTTGATGTAAGCAAGACCATCTTTCCATTCGGTTTTGTTGGCGGCGAAGTCGACTTTGCCGTCCTTCATCGTCAAATAAGTACGGTCGTCGTCATAAATAAATGCGTTCATCATGAACGGAATGACGTGTACGCCGAAGGTTTCGATGGAACCGCTAAGCGGCACTTCGTCTTTTTTGCCGTTGCCGTTCGGATCGCCATTTTTAAACGCTTCCAACATTTTCTTGAAATCTTCGGTTGTCTTCGGAGTTTCGATGCCAAGCTTCTGCATCCATGTGGTGTTCACCCACAATTTGTTCGGGAAAGAGCAGTGATAACAAGCGCTCAGCCCGTTGATCCCATAGATTTTGCCATCCGGAGCCGTATTCATGGCCGCATAGTCCGGATTGTCTTCCAGTGTCTTTTTCAAGTTCGGTGCATATTGATCAATCAGATCGTTCAAAGGAAGTATAACCCCTTGTTTGCCGTAACGCATCAAATCATTCTGTGAAAAATTATCGATGTACGGAACCAGCAGGAACAAGTCCGGGTAGTCGCCGCTGGCCAGCGAGATTTGTCTCTTTTCCGGAGCGCCGTCAAACGGAACCGTCGTCCATTTAAAGTTGATATTGAACTTGTCCTGAACCACTTTCGTAAATGCGCTCGTTGACAGGTCCTGATTGTTCGCCGTATCCTGATCGGCAAATACGCTGATCGTCACCGGACCGGCCGAGGCGGAGCCGTCATTCCCCGATCCCGAGTTGCTTGAAGCGTTTCCGTTGTTGCCGCCTTTGGAGCAGCCCGACAAAATCAGCGTCAAGGCCATTACGCACAGGCATAAGATCTTCCAATTTCTTTTCATACGACCTCTCCCTTTGAAATGAAATAGTTGCCATGCATAAACCGCGCTTCCCTGCATTTATCTTCTCTGGGCATCCCCCCTTTAAGAGGTGATTCAAAACCGCCGCTGCGTTACCCTTTCACAGAACCGATCAGCATGCCTTGAACAAAATAGCGCTGTACGAACGGATAAATAATCAGCACCGGTAAGCTGGCAACCACGATGAGCGCATACTTGACCAGTTCGAGCTGCTGCTGCTTCTCGACCATCAAGCCCGCGTCCATGTTGCCGCCGTTAGAGTTCAGAATCAGGATGCTCCGCAATACTAGCTGCAGCGGATAAAGCCCCTGCGATTTCAAATAAATCAAAGCGTCAAAATAAGCGTTCCATTGTCCTACGGCATACATCAGCGCCAGCACCGCGATAATCGGCTTGGATAGCGGAATGACGATGCTCAGAACGAATCTGATGTCGCTGCAGCCATCGATTTCACTGGCCTCGGCCAGTTCGTCGGGAATCGAGGTGCTGAAAAATGTCCGGGCGATGATGACCTGCCAGACCCAAATCGCGTTCGGAATGAGCAGTGCCCAGCGCGTATCGATCAATCCGAGCGATTTGACCACCATATAGCTCGGGATCAGGCCCCCGGCGAACAGCATAGTGAAAACGATGAATACCATAAGCGCCCCGCGGCCGAAAAACGTTTTGCGCGATAAAGGATAGGCGATCATAATCGTCAGCGATACGCTGATCAGCGTGCCGACCGCGGTGTAAAACAATGAGTTTCCGTACCCGCTGAGTACCTGGGAATTTTGGAAGACCGCCTTGTAGCCTTTCAAAGACACATCCACCGGCCATAGCCAAACACGTCCCGACGACACGGCGGCCGGACTGCTGAACGACGAACTCACAATATAAATCAACGGGTAAAGCACGACCAGCAGCGCCGCGAACAAAAGCACATAAACGATCCCCAAAAATATCCGGTCCCCAAACGATTCACGAACGGTATTTTTGCGTCCTGCCATAACCATAGCCATAACCTGTCTCCTTTCTGTAATCCCCTACCATAGGCTGTTGTTTGAGATCCGCTTGGCAACGAAATTGACCACAACCAACAGAATTAAGTTGATTACGGAATTAAACAGGCCGACCGCGGTCGCAAAGCTGTAGTTGGCATTGAGCAACCCGATTTTGTACACGTAAGTGGAAATAATTTCGGATGTGCTTAAATTCAGCGGATTCTGCATCAGATAGATTTTTTCGAAGCCGATTGCCATCACATTGCCGACGCTCAAGATCAGGATAATGACGGCAGCCGGCATGATCCCCGGAAGATCGACGTTGATGATCTTTTGAATTCGGTTAGCCCCATCGACCTTGGCGGCTTCGTAAAGGGACGGGTCGACCCCGGCCAGAGCGGCCAGATAAATAACCGCGGAGTAACCGGCGGTTTGCCAAACGTCCGACCACACATAGATCGACCGGAACATTCCCGGGCTGCCGAGGAAATTGATCGGATCCATGCCAAGTCCGCCCATTATGGTATTGACGATACCGAGACGCGGCGCAAAAAACAGCATGATGATGGATACAACGATCACGTTGGAAATGAAGTACGGCGCATAAGTCACGAGTTGAACCATACGTTTAAAGCCCTGGCCTTTCACCTCATTGAGCATTAAGGCCAGAATAATCGGAATCGGAAAGCTGACCGCCAGCAAATACAATGAGATGAACAGTGTGTTCTTTAGCAGGCTCAGGAAAGCCGGATTATGAAAGAACAGCTCGAAGTATTTGGTCCCGGCCCATGGGCTGCCCCAGATTCCTTTAATGACGTTGTATTCCTTGAAGGCCAGGACTGCGTTGCCCATCGGGATATACTTGAAAATGATAAAATACAAAACCGGCGGTATGACCAGCAGATAAAGCTGCCAGTGTCTTCTTAAGCTTTTTGCCGCCTTCCCTTTGAGTCCCGGAGACGTGCTTTCTTTCTTCCGTCTTGTTTGTTTTGTTGCCAACTCCGTGGTTGCCAGATGAATCCCCCCCTGTTGATACCGCTCCGTCCAAATTGTACGGCTCGAAAATTTGTGAGCGCTTACGACCCGATGGTAGCGCTTTATCGGCAGGACCGTAAAGGTACAATTGGGGAAAAAAGCGTACGTTTGGCCGTTTCGGCGAGCGTACGCTTCTTACTCCGGCGTACAGTTCTCGCGGCATGCTTGGCAGCGGCAGCGGTACGCCTATAAGGGATTGCAAAGAGCCCTGCGGAAGACTCCTCTTCCGCTTAATTTTGACGGTACACGCTTGGAGAAATTCCTTTGACGCGCTTAAAAGCGCGGCGGAAGGAGTGGCCGCTGTTGTACCCTACCCGCGAGGCGATCTCATCGATCGTCAGTTGGCTTTCTCTCAGCAGCTCGGAAGCTTTTTGAATGCGGATCAGCTCCAAATAATCGGATAAATTCTCCCCGGTCTGTTCCTTAAAGATATGGGAGATAAATTTCTCCGGACGTTTGAGGGAATCGGCAATTTGGCACAGCGAAAGGTTGGCGTCCCCGTACTCTTTTTCGATCAGCTGTTTGATCAACTGTACGGTCTCCCCGTGGAAATCGTTTTTCCGCTGAGTGATGCCCTGGCTTATTTCGTACATGATCGCTTTCAGGCTCATCCGGAACGAATCCACCCGGTCCGTAGGCTGTACCTTGGCGATCTGGTTCTTAAGCACCTCGGCGACTTCTTCGTCGTAGAGCGATTTTTGATCGAGCAGCTTGAACAGCGTTCCCTTCATCTCGACGATGAGCTGCTGTCTCATTTCAATGGAGAGCTCGCGGTCGCCGAAGTTCCGGGCGATGATCTGGTCCACAATCCGGAGACCTTCCTCGAATTCCCCGGCTTTCAGCGTATTAAGCAGCCGCTGTTCCGTTTCGATCGGATAATAATACATGGCCGTTTCCTTGACGATATCGCGGTACCAGGTAATTTGCCGCTCCGCCGTGTACTGGGCGTATTCCATCGCCTGCTGCGCCTCGTCAAACGACCGGCCGATATCCAGCAAGGTTTTATAACAATTGCCCATGGCCATGCTCGCGGTAATCCTGTATTCGTTGAATGCGCTTTCAAATAGCAGGGAAATTTTCTGCTCGAATAACCGCTTGTCTTCATCCTCGAAACCGTTGCCGGCCGGGTAAAGAATCGCGATTTTATCGGAATCCCAGTCCGTGATCAAAAGTTCAGGTTCGGTTTGCAGCAGCAGCGGTTTCAGCATCAGCCGCGCCAAGCTTAGTTCATGGATAATTTCCTCATTGTCCAAACCGCCGTATCCGTTGATTCTGATCAGGCCGACATATCCGCATCCGGCATCCAGCTTAAGTCCGATTTGCGAAGAAACCGCGTCGATTTCCTGAATGGAAAGGAATTCGCCGATCAGCAATCTTTTGATGAACGCGTCCTGCAGGAACGGCAATTGCCTGCTCAGTTCGGACTCCAACTGCTGGTTGTTCGTAATCAGCCTGGTGATGCTCCCGGCCAGGAAGTCGTATTCGTTTTTGGCTCCGTTTGGACCGGCCGTAACCTGTTCTTTGAATACACGCAGCAATCTGGCGATCGGCGCGCTGTTCCGGTAGGACAACGTCATGATGATTAAAAGGCCGATGATCGCGGCGGCGGCCGTAACCGTCCACGTCACATGTTCGATTTTGTTGGCTTGCACCCGGATGACTTTTTCAGGAATGCCCGCCGTATACAAAAAGCCGGAGGTCGGGGATTTGATCGAGATCAGCATCGTCCCGTTTTCGAAGAACTGCTGGTCTCCTTCTTCCCCGGAAGGGATGTGGGACAGTTTTGAGACCGCGCCGGGCTTGATGCCGCTGGATGCAATCGTGTTTCCGTTATGGTCGGTTATGAGCGCCCAGCCGCCGAACTGATCGGACACGCTGTCGAGCAAGCTGCCGATTTTCTGTTCGTCGACTACGACGACGACATTGGCCAGAGGTTTACCTAAGCTGCTGACCGGCAGCGATTGGATGAACGTAATGACGGAGTGGTTTTCTTTGTTTCGGATAAAAGGCTGCATAGGAAGGATTTCATTCTGGTACGACTGATTCAGGATTTTCTCCTTCCACTCCTCGAAAGACATGTTGGCGTAGCGGTTCAGCTCATAGAAGTGCTCCGGGCGAAAGTATAGAGAATCCGGCGTCAGAATAACGTTGTAATTATTGAAGTAAACATAGAAATTTTGCAAAAAGTCGTTTGTTCGGCTGTAGTTGGCCAGTTCCTTGGACATTTTCCACAGCCCGTACACATTCGTCTGCTCCCACTGCGGCTGCTCCGTAATCAACTGCCCCAGGTCCTGATTGATCATCAGTTGTTTCGTGAAGCTCCCGACCTCGGTTAACCGGGTTTCCAGGATCTCCTTACTTTGATTGAGCATGATCCGGCTATTCTCGATGGAACTGGTCTCCGCGACGTCGACCGAAGCGCGGTACGAGAAATAGCCGGCGATATTCGGCAGCAGCAAAACGATCAAATAGGATATGACAAACTTCCGGAACAGCGGCGAGAAAGTTATCTCCTTCATAATCATGCTCTCTCCTCCCACTTGCAAACGATCTCTACCGCTTAATTAGCCAAAAACTTCATGATGCGTTGGGCGGTACCCGTGCTTCGCTCATCCTTCATTCCGGTATTGCGGATCGTAATTTGCATACTTTGAGGTTCCGACTGGGGCAGAAACGTCGCGATGACAGGCCGGTATGCCTGGAGACACCACTCATCGAACAGGTTCACCTGCACGAAAGGAGCTCCGTTGACCGAATATTCGAAGATTCCCGTGTCCGGGCCGCAAAACATCAGAACACCTGCGCTTTTCCCGTAAACGGAAAAGGTTGCAGAAGCGCCCGAAGCGTCAGCGTAAATATGCTCCGTATGAAAGCGCCAATTCATGATTGGCTCCGATTGCAGTCCTTTGCGGACAAAAGCTTGCACTTGATCCGCGGCTGAGAGGTCAAGCAGGGCGCCGTACTCATAATTCCCCGGTTCTATAGGCGACGGCAGTTTCGAGTTTGGAAGGCTTTCTTGAGAATCCGCAGACTCTCCGGGCGCAGCAAAAACCTGCTCCAAATAATCGCATAAATAACCGGCGTATTTCGCATATCCCGCATCATTCGGATGAACTCGATCGGGAGCAAGCTCCTCCCATTCGATTTGCCCGGAAGAAATCAGCTCGTATACTCCCGCCGCAAAGTTTACGGAAGGAATATCATAGTGGGCGGCCACCTCTTCGTGAACGGCAATGTTAAACGGTATGCCTTCGGTCAGGTTTTTGTCCGCAGCCGTATAAAGGAAGCAAATATCTCCGCTTGGATTAAGCCGCCGAAATTGCCTAACGATTCCCTCCATGCCGCGAATGGATTCTTCCCGGTCCGTTCCGTCGTTCACACTGAATTCAACAAACAGCAAATCGATTTTTCCGTGAGACAATACGTGTTCTTTCAGGCGATGTGCTCCGAAGGTCGAGTCGGTGCCTCCTACCCCCGCATTGATGCAGGTTACCGCGGCCGGGGAGAAACTTCTCTTTATATACTCTCCCGTCAGCGCGCGATAACTGGTTTCGTCCGGCTTCGACGCTCCGTAGCCTTCCGTGATAGACCCTCCCAAAAAAGCGACGATAATCGGCTCACGCCGTTGCAGCTTGCCGGCTATCTCCGGCAAACCCTTGCGCGGATTGACATAACGTGCATTGGACACACTGTACTTCTCCATTATTTAACCCCCTCTTGAATGTTGTACTGCTGAGTCCAGGCCGCATACATAAGGCATCGTAATGGTAACGCTTTTATTGGCAATTCGTAAAGGTACAATTCGGCTTTTCAGCGTACGATTCTTCCTTTTAAAAACCGGACGTCCCCTCCCTTCCGGGAAATTGATCCGACGATCGTGCAACTTTTGGACACCTCGCTAAATACATCCGCCGGCCGTTCGGATAAATTTGAATTGTTGTAGAAGAAGCCTACCTCGAGGAGGAGAAACAGTGCAAGATATCAGGTCATATCAAAACGGACGAATATATGCATTTGAACGAGCAAAGCGGCATAATCTTCGGTTTAACGGTCCGGCAAGCGGCTTTTTTGAAGGGGCTCTGCTGGGCAACGGCGGAATGGGTGTTGTCGCAACGTCCCGCCCCGATGCGGTTTTGCTTCATTTCGGACACAACAACGTATGGGACATCCGGATTGCCGAGGAGCACGTCGATGAAATCGGAACGTTTCAAGAGGTGTACGACAAGTTTGCTTCGCTTCCCGAGGACCTCTCTTCGTTAACGGAAGATCCCTGGTACCGGAAATATTGCGATATGGCCGGCGAAAACTACCGCAAGTCCTACCCGCGGCCGATGCCTTGCGGCTCGCTGCTGCTCCGGTTCGACCGGCGCGAAGCCGAGGTGCTGGGTCATACGCTGCACATCGCGGACGGACGCTGTACGGTCGATTTCCTGTTCCGCGGCAGACCCGCGGTGCTGGAGCTTTTCGTAGACGCCGAAGCGGACCGGCTCTGGATGCGTGCGGCCGACGCGGAAACCGGGGAAGGGATCCCGCTGTTCCGGGAAGTCAAGCTGATTCCCGACCCGGATACGCCCGCGGAATTCCCCGCCGCCGTTGTTCAAGCGAACGGGCAGGAGGGAACGGACGTTCAAGCCTTCACGCAGATCCTGCCCTTTGCCGAGGCGCCTTCCGCTCCTTATATCGGGCATCCCCAGGATAAGGCATTCCGGCTGGCCGTTCGAACCGCCGGAATAGGGTGGCCGGGGAGCGGTGAAGATGCGGCCGTGCCGGTCGAAGAGCAAAGACAGGCCTTCGCCGCCTGCGCCGAGCTGTGGGAAGGCTCAAGAGCGTGGGTCGAAGCGTCGCCGGAAGCCGGAACCGCCGGAATGAGTTGCCCTCCCGAATTGTCAGGCTATGAGCATGCCCGGACACGGACCGCGGATTGCTGGGAAGATTACTGGAGCCGCTCCGCCGTGGCTTTGGAAGACGAGTTCCTGGAACGGGTTTGGTATAGGAACCTGTATTTTTTAAACTGCTCCGTCAAAGAAGGCGTTACCTGCCCGGGCCTGTTCGCCAATTGGAGCTACCGCGGCATCGGTTCGGCCTGGCATGGCGATTATCACATGAATTACAATACGCAGCAGCCTTTTTGGGCGGCGTTCTCCAGCAATCATCTCAACAAGCATCTGCCTTATGCGGACATGGTCGATCATGTGCTTCCGGTCAGCCGCAAATGGGCCAGGGAATATTATGGCCTTCGCGGCGCGTATTTTCCTCATTCCGCTTATCCGGTGGAAATGACGATGATGCCTTATCCGGTCCCGCATTGGGGCTGGGAGGTCTGCGAAACGCCGTGGACCGTCCAAAGCCTGTGGTGGCATTACCTGTATTCAATGGACGTAAGCTTCCTCCGGGAACGCGCTTTCCTGCCGATGAAAGAAGCGGTGCTGTTTATGGCCGACTATATGAAGCGGCCGGAAGCTCAAGGCGAACGTTGGGGGGATGACAAATACCATATCTTTCCCACTGTCGTTCCGGAGCTCTATGAGATTGCACCGGGCTTTGCAAGAAACAGCGACTGCCTCATCGACTTGACGCTGAGCAAATTCGTCTTCCGCGCCTTCATAGAGGCCTGCGGCATTCTGGATCAAGAGGTTCAAGAAGCGGAGCTGCTGCGGGAAGTGCGGGACATTTTGGACAGATTCCCGGACTACCCTACTGCGGAATCGAAGAGGGGCACCGTCTTCGTTTCGGTGGCCGGGGAAGATCCCGAAACGGTGTACAACGTGCCGATTCCGATCACGACCGTGTTTCCGGGAGAAGAACACGGTCTTCACTCTTCGGCCCGCGAATACGAAATCGCGGCGAATTCCTATCTCAACCACCGCAACGAAGGCGGGAATGAGCTGGTCTTCTATCATTTGGCCGGAGCCCGGCTGGGCCTCCTTGATCTCGAACGGTTCAAGCGGCAGATCGAATACTGCCTGCTGCCAAACGGGACTTGCACCGACCGGGTGCTGATGACCGGCGGGCGTTATTCCGACACCTTGGACTTCGATTTTATGGCCGAAATGGGCGTCTGGTTCGAGAACTTCGCGCTGCCGGCCGTCATTAACGAATGCCTGCTGCAGAGCTACAACGGGACGCTGCGGTTGTTCCCGAACTGGCCCGCGGATAAAAAAGCGGAATTCCGCACGCTCCGCGCGGTTGGCGGGTTTCTGGTCAGCGCCGCCTTCGAGCGTGGAGAAGTGGCATGGATCGAAGTCCTGAGCGAAGCGGGCGCCCCTTTATCCCTCCTGGCACCTTGGAAGGAAGGCGCTATGGCTGTTCGGCCCGGCGGCGCCAGGGAACATTTCCCCGGCTTCGACGGGACGGGCGGAGTCGATGCCGTCTGCCGAATGGCAACGACCGCCGGCGAGACGATACGCATTGTGAAGCAAAGCTGATCGGGATACACAAACAATATGGAAAAGGTCGAGGAAGGAAAACGTGGGGTTCCTTACTCGACCTTTTTTGCTTATTACCGTCTTTTCTTTACTCGCCGTTTTGGCTTATCCATCGGGTCTTCCATTCGTTCGCAGCATGGCGCCGGCCGCCCGAAGATTAAATCGTAACAGCCAGTCGCTGCAATATCCCCTATTCGTGTCCCGGTTCTTACCCGCGACGAAAATACTCACCCGGCCCTTCCGGAAATTCGCCCAATAAGAAAAAATAGCTGCATAAAGTACATTTAATTTTGCATTGTTAAGCCGAAAAAGGCCCAATAACCCGAATTAAGTGCAGAAAATGCAGCTATTTCTTTAGGCAGAGGTTCCGCCGGATATTTAGATGTACTTCTTACAGTTAGTTGCTGCCCGGATTTCATCGAATGAAGCGGGCGGTTCGGCTATGCGTGGCTAGGGCTAGAGACCGTTTGAATCAGCGGCCTCCGCACATGTCATTAATCCAAACGCCGCAATTGAACAAGCTGGCTGGCGTAATCCCCGCGGAGTGTCACCGGCAGGCCGACATTCATCAGCGTCGAGCCGTGCCATACCGGAGCAGGACCGTCCTGATCAAGCTCCGACACGACTTCGTAACGCGCGTCAGAGTCCAAGCCCTGCAGCGCGATCCGTATCGCCCCATAGCCGAAATACTGCGCCTGCCGGAACGCGAACACGACAATATCCTTGCGGTCGCGGCCGATATACTGGCTGGCGGAGATGTCCCCGTCTTCGAAGGACGCAAGCCGGTATAAGCTGCCGCCGGCGATCACATGGCGAAACTGCTTGTACTGCTCCACGTAGCGCCCGGCTTCGGCCACTTCTTCAGCGGACCAGTTTCCAATGTTCGCTCCGATGCCGAGGCCACCCATCATGGCGCTGTGGAAGCGGAACGAAAGCGGCAGCCGTCTGCCGTTCATGCCATGCGGCGATTCCGTGACCCAACACATCATCACGGATGGGCTGTAGGCATATGAAAAGCCCTCCTGAATCGTCAACCGGTCGCGGGCATCTGTGTTGTCGCTGATCCAGGCCTGATCTGCGTACCGCAAAATACCGAGGTCGATTCTCGATCCTCCGCCTGCGCACGTTTCGAATTCAACCCGCGGAAATCTCCGGCGCAATTCGTCCCAGATTTCGTAGAGGTGATCCACATGCTTCACCCATACCGATTTGTCGGCATGCTCCCGCAAAGGTACCGCTCCGGGTTCAGTAATCGTGCGGTTCATATCCCATTTGATAAAGGAAATATCGTACGAGCCGAGCAAGTCCGACATAAATTCAAGTACGAACTCCTTGACCTCGGGTTTGCCCAAATTGAGCATCAATTGATTGCGAAGCTGCGTGCCTTCGCGCGTCGGGAACTGATACACCCAGTCCGGATGCTGACGGTACAAATCGCTGTCCGGATTAACCGACTCCGGCTCCACCCAGATCCCGAAGTCCATGCCCAGGCGCTTAACCTCGTCGATCAGCTCCTGCAGCCCATTCGGGAATTTCTGCGGGTTCACCTGCCAATCGCCTAGACCGGCCCGGTCGCTGTTCCGCGCGCCAAACCAGCCATCGTCGACCACGAACCGCTCGACGCCCATTCGGGCCGCCTGTCTGGCCAGTTCCAATTGCCCCTGGACCGTAACCGCAAACTCGGTGGCTTCCCAAGAATTATACAGCACTTTTCTTTCCCGCGTGCCGGGAAGGACATATTCTCGCTCATATTCATGCAGGTTTCGGCTCATCGCCCCAAATCCGCCGGAAGCATAGCCGCCCGTAAAGACCGGCGACGCATAGCTCTCCCCTGGCGCCAGCGTAAAGGCGCTGTCGAAATCGTTGATCCCGCCGCCGACGCGGACGTGGCCAAAGCTTGATTTTTCGAGCACGATTTTCCAGTTACCGCTCCAGCCCAGTGCGCCGAACCACACCTTGCCCGAGGTTTCGTCCGCCTTGCCGTTATCGACGGCAAACCACGGATTGGCATGCGGTCCCGTGAATCCTTGACGGGATTCCAGCACCTTTTTGCCCTCCGACAGCGGCTGCGTCCGCAGTTGGAATTCGCCCGCCCAGCGTCCCGTCACATGCGTCAGCCGGTAATCCGGCAGCGCCGGAACGGACCAGGCTGCCGCCATGACTTGATCGATACGGACCGGAACGTCTTCTTCATTGTGGACCTTCACATACCGTTCGATCAGGTCGTGCTTTTCAATAACCCGGTAGCAGATCTCCACCCGAAGCCGGTAAAAGGCATCCTTCAGCCGAATCACCAAGCGGTCTTCAGCCGGAAGCTCGAAGCCGGCGTATTGCAGCTTCAAATCGCGCACGCCGTTCCCGAATCTTACTTTCAGGCAAGGCTCGGCATAATGACTGCCGCCCCATCCTCCATACTCCTCCGCATCGCGGTTCAGATCGGCGTCAAAAGAACTGTGATGGCGAAGTTCCAGCAGTTCGGCGCATTCCGAGGCCTCAATCGGTTCGCCCCAGTGCAAATGCTGAATGGTTCCTTTCTCGTTGACGCCAAACACATAAGACGTCCGGGCCGTACGGATTTCAAACAAATTCAAGGATTCCAAGCATGAAATTGACAACGATAGTCCCTCCCATTTTCCATTAACCTTTGACGGCGCCGGCTGCGATCCCCTTGATGATGAATTTTTGCATGAACAGGAAGAACACAATGACCGGGATCATCCCCATCACGGCATACGCAAACGCCAGATTGAGATCGCTGCTGTACTGTCCGAAGAAAAAATACTGCTGCAGCGGGATGGTTCGGTATTGATTGTCCTGCAAATATAAAAGAGGCAGCAGGAAGTCGTTCCAAATGTAAAGCGCGTTCAGCACGACTACCGTGGCCGTCACCGGTTTCAATAACGGAATAATGATCCGGGCGAAAATTCCCGGCGTGGAGCAGCCGTCGATTTTGGCGGCTTCTTCGATCTCCCTGGAGATTTGGCGGATAAACGCCGTAAAGAACAGAATCCCCGTCTGAATGCCGAAACCGCCATAGATCAAAATAATTCCCCAATGCGTATCCAGCATGTGGAGCGTTTTTCCGAGTTTGTACAGCGGAAGCATCGTGACCTGGAACGGAATCATCATGCCCGAGAGGAAGATCAAAAACAAAATATTATAAAACGGCTTGTTTCTGCGTGCGATGGAATACCCCGCCAAGGCGGACACCAACACGATAAGCACCACGGATAATGTCGTGATGATCAAGCTGTTCGTAATGGCAAGCGGAAACTTCGAGGTCTCCCAGGCATGCGTGTAATTGGCGAAATTCAGGCCCGGCGGCAAAGCGTAGAAACTGTCGAAGGTCTGCTTGGACGTTTTGAGCGACATCAATAATGCGACATATAACGGAAACAGAAACACCAGCGCCAGAACAAGAAAAATGACAAAAGCAAGCGTTTTGTTCGTCTTCATTACATTTCAACCTCCCGTCTTCTGGAGATCGACATTTGGACGACCGTGACGATGACGAGAATGAGGAAGAACATCATCGAAAGCGCCATCCCGTACCCGCCTTTGAAGGAAGAGAACGAAGTCCGGTAAATGTAAGTCGACATCACGTCCGTGGCGAAACCGGGACCTCCGCCCGTGGTAACAAAAACGAGATCGAACACTTTCAGCGAGCCCGTCAGCACCAGCAGCAGGTTGATCGTAACCGAAGGCGCCAGCAGCGGCAGCGTGATGTGCAGGAAGTTTTTCCAGGTCCCCGCTCCGTCGATTTTGGCGCTTTCGCTTAGCTCGCCCGGAATCCCCTGAAGCCCCGCGATATAAATGATCATCGGCGAACCAACCCCTTGCCAAAGCGCGATCAGAATCAGCCCGAACAAGGCCTGATCTGGATTGCCGAGCGGGCTGGATGCCGATATGCCGAAATGGCTGAGCAGATTCGGGATCCCCGTGCTGTAGTTGTAGCTCCAGACAAAACCGGCCAGCACGATGGAAATGACGCTCGGCAGGAAAAAGATCGTCCGGAACATGTTGCGCAGCGGCAAAAAGGAATCCAGCACCAAAGCCAGCAGCAGCGACAGCAGATTGACGAGAATCGTCAGAATAATCGCATATTTAAACGTGTGCCATAAAGCTCCCCAAAAGTCGGAGTCATGAAAAACCTGCACGTAATTATCAAATCCAACGGAAGCAAACGAATTCGAAACTCCATCCCAGTTCGTGAAGGAGTACCTTGCTCCCATGATCAGCGGTATCACGACCGCCATAATGAACAATAACGTTCCCGGCAAAATAAACAGGACATACCACATTTCGTTTCGTACGGCTCTTTTCCAGTTTCCCATAGGCTTATCCTCTCCTTGATGAACGGAAGGCACAGGCCCTGCCCATGCCTTCTGTCCATGAAGCTCTATTTATGATTTTTGCTGACCCAATCGTCCAAATCGGCTATGATCTGATCCATCGTCGTTTTCTTGAAGAACAATCTTTGCAGGTTTTGGTCGAACTGAGCGCGCCAGTCAATCGTGGTTTTGGCCAGGAAGAGCTGGGAGTCGTAAGTTTGAGCATTGTCAAAATACGGCTGCAAATCTTTGAGGGCCGGAGCGATGTCGGTCGAAGTGCCCTTCACGTAGCTGAGCGATTTGATATTGTTGACCCACAGGTCCCCGCCTTCTTTACTGGACATGAACTCCAGGAATTTGAGGGCGGCTTCCTTATTTTTGGTCTTGCTGCCGATCGCCAGCGAAGCGTCCGCGTTGAAATCGAGTTTGTTCAGGCTTTCGTCGTTGCTGAACGGATACGGGAAGTAGCCCAGGTTGTTGTTGTACAGATCCGGGTTTTTCTTCTCGATGTCCGGCAGCGGCCAGGTGCCCATGTACATCATGCCTACGTCGCCTTTGGCGAAGAGGTCTACCGCGCCGTTGTAATCGACGCCGAGTTGGTCCTTGTTGCCGAGTTCAAAAAGCTTCAGCGCATGTTCCATTGTGGTCTTGATCGCCGGGTTGTCGGCAAATTTCGCTTCTCCGGTTTCGATCTTGTCGAAGAAGTCCGGTTGGTTCTCTACGAGCGCCGTGTTGCTCGGCAAGTCGCGGGTATCCCACATCGTCAGCGTCCATCCGTCCTTCCAGCCCAAAGCAAACGGTGTTTTGCCGGCAGCTTTGATCTTCTCGGCGGCGGCGATCATGGCGTCATAGGTTTTTGGAATCTCAATGCCGAGATCCTTGAAGATTTGTTTATTGTAGAACACGGCGATCGGGTTGGCGTTCAGCGGCATAATGTAGTTCTTACCGTCCGTCGCTTGGCCTTTCACCACGTTTTCGTCAAAATTGTTCAAAAACGGCTGTCCGGTCAGGTCCATCAGATAACCGCCGTCGGCAAACAGCTGCGTATTAAATCCGGCATTCAGCGTAAACACGTCAATGATGTCGCCGCCGGCCAGCTTGGTCTTGAGCAGCGTGTAATAATCGTCGTATTTGACCGGTTGAACCTCAACCTTGATATTGGGGTTCTCTTTTTCGAACTGCTCGACGATTTGATTGATTTGATCGGTAAAGTCACTTTTGAAATGCATGAATTTGATCGTCACCGGTTTATCCGAGGAACCGTCCGAGCCGCTGGAGCTATTGGTCGTTCCTTGGTTTTGGGTGCCGCCGTTAGCGGACGATGCCGCATTGTTGTTCCCTCCGCAAGCCGCGAGCAGCATGCTCAACATCAGGATGCAAAGGCTAAGAGACATCCATTTTTTCTTCAATTTTGTTTCCCCCTTCGTCTTTTCTTCAGACCGCGGACGCGAGGCTGTAAGCGCTCTCCCGTCCTGTCTATATCGTACCGATCCCAGGGAAAACCCGGAATAAAATAAATTGGCGAGCTCATGTTCAATTTTTTGTGTTCCGATTTTCGGTGAGATGCCGATCTCGGTATTCCGAAGGCGTGAGACCCGTGTTTTTCCGGAAAACCTGGCTGAAATACCGCTGGTTTTCATAACCCACGAGCTCCGAAATCTCGCTGATTTTCCGCTCCGAACGGCTGAGCAGCTCGCAGGCCTTTTCCACCCGTTTACGCGTAACGTATTCGATGAAATTTTCCCCGGTCACCGATTTGAACAGCTTGCTCAAATAACTGGGGTCCATGTGGAATCGAGTGGCCGTGTCGATAAGGCCCACATCCTCAAAATAATGACCGTCCAGAAAAACGGCGACTTGGCCGATCAAATGGGTGGGCTCCGATTCTTTCCGGCGAGGACCAAACGTTTCGATTGCTTCCAGCCATTGCTTCAAGAGCTGCCGGGCCTCCCGGATGTCCATGACCCCGGCGACTGCCTGGGGAGTAAACACGGGCGGGCTGTCGGAGCCGATCCCTTGCAGCTCGGACATTGCGAGATCCATGATTTTGCCCAGTTCATGATGAACCTGGGAGATCGTCATCGCCGCGTTGTCCTCTATCTTGCGCGTGTAATCCTCCAGCAGTCTTGCGCTATCCTTCAAATTTCCAGAGGCAAACGCCTGGCGGATTGCCTGCAGGTCGAAGGAAGATAACATTTCCGGCCCCGGCTTCCCGCAAGGCTCTCCCGCCCGGGCGACCGTCAGTCCGGCTCCGTTCAGCCTTTCCCGGCCGATGGCCTGATTGCAGGCGCGATACGCTTCGGGAAGCTCCGCCAGTTGGCCGCAAGCGGGGCCGATCCCGGCGATAACGTCAAGACGCAGCATTTTTCCCACCGCATCGTGAAAAGCGTTCAGCCATGCAAAGGAACCGTCTTTGCCGAGCTTCTCCTCGGGTAAAATCAGGCATAATCTCATGCGCCCGTCGGAGCGATAGACGAGGGCCTGTTCATCCTGCAAAATCTCGTGCAGAATGTTCTCGATGCTGAACATGAGCAGATCCGCGTTCCCGTGAAAACCGTTGCGGGCCGTTTCAAGAAACTGCCGGAAAGCCATGACGACCAGCCGGTAGCTTTTCAGCATTTCCGCCATTTGCAGCTCTTCCGCACGCAGCTCCATATCCGACCGGTTGGCGATGCGCTGGCTGGTCACGTTTTGCAGAAACACGGCCCGTTTCAGCTTCCAAATCTCCCGCGTCTCCATTTGCTGCTGCCTCTGGCTCATTTCGCTGCGAATCGCTTCCAGCGCTTTGGTCACGGAGAGGCGTAGCTCCGAAATGGAGACCGGCTTCAGCAAGTATTCACACGCCTGGTATTGAATCGCCGCCCTTAAGTATTCGAATTCGGAATACCCGCTGATCACGATGACCCGGATGTCCTTGTGTTTGGCGTGAAGAATCTCCAGAAATTTCTGCCCGTTCATCACAGGCATGTCCATATCCGTCACCACGATATGCGGCTTGCCGATCTCAATCAGCTCCAGCGCCTCTTCCCCGTGCCGTGCCTCTGCGATCACTTCCACGTCCAGGGCAAGCTCGTTGATCATCCGGCTGATCGATTTACGCCCTAACGACTCGTCGTCCACAACCATCACTTTATACATTGCCGGCCCCCCGATGCTCATATGGAATGGTGATGCTTACCGTAGTCCCTTCTCCGGCTGTACTGTCCAGCTTGAGGCCATATGGCGGCCCGTAAAACAATCTAAGCCGTTCATGCACGTTCCTAAGTCCGATCGATACGCCGGAAAATACCTCCGAGGACGGATGCTCAAGCGCCTGCTGCAGCGCGGCCAGTCTCTCCGGCTCCATCCCCGGTCCATTGTCCCGGATCTTGATTATAATGTCTTCGCCCTCCCGGGCGGCCGATACTCCAATGCTGAGCGCGCGGCTTTCGTCTTTGCGCAAGGCATGCACGATGATATTCTCGAGAATCGGCTGCAAAACGAACCGGATGATCGGACTGTCCATCAGCTCCGAATCCACCTCAAACTCCGTCTGCAGCAAATCTTCAAAACGAAGCTGCTGAATGTACAAATAATTGTTCAAATGCGCCAGCTCATGGCCGATGGTCGACGGCATATTCCCCTCGTAAAAGCTGTAGCGGAACATGTCCCCAAGCGCGCGGCACATTTCGTGAATTTCATAGTCGCCGATCAAAATGGCCTTTCCGCCGATCGTTTGCAGCGTGTTATATAAAAAATGCGGGTTGATCTGCATCTGGAGGGCAAGAAACTGCGCTTCCTTATTCCGCAGCTGCATTTTGTATTCTTTCTCAATAAGCTCCTGAATCGTTGCCGTCATAAAATTAAAATTAGACGTCAGCTCGGACAAATCGTCATGCCAGCGGTACGGCTTCAAAGTGACGTTGAAATTGCCCTTCCGAACTGCCCTCATCGCCTTGCCGAGCGATTTGATCGGTTTGGTGATGGACTGCTGAGCCAGCATGGAAAACGCGGCGATGACCAGCATGACCAGAACGAACGCCATAATCGTGATCCGCAGCGTCGTGCTTCGGTTATGGGCCAGCTCCGTGCCGGGATAAACGACACTTAGGCCAATATTGGAATGATCCAGCGAGGAATCGCTAATCAGCAGGTTTTGCTTATCGGAAAAATGAAGATTATGCTCATTGCTGTCGTCGAGCGAAGCCGGGGAATGAAACGGAGCGATTTCCTCCGCATAGCTGGCGTTCGTCCGGTAAAACACTTCGCCCCTGCCGTTCTGCAATACGATTACATTCGGCTGGCGGTTGTAAGTCTCGACCTTTTTAACGAAATCCTTGCCCTTCACATAAAAAATCAGCGTCCCGTACTTCTTCTTGTAAAACGGGTCGTAAATCGTCATCGCGTACATAAAAAGGTCCTGCCGCAGCACGGGGTCCTTATAAACGAACATCAGGGAATGCTGAAACGGCAGATCCAATATTTCCTTGTAATGCGGTACATTTTCGTCCAAACGGATGGCATCGTAGCTGTCGGCTCTCGTCCAGGTGTCCTGAAGCGAGTTGTTGCTGCCGTACACCATGATTTTGATAATGTCCGCGTTGTTGCTAACGGCGAGCCGATAATAGCTGGCCAGTGTTTCCCTTACATTGATGATATTTTCGTCGTTATAGTTCGTTCCGTATTCCATCAGATCCATCACCCGCTTAAACCCGTATACCTGCAGCGCCGAAGTGGAAAAGCTGCGAAAATACTGGTCCAAGTAGTCGGACAAATATTCGGCGTTCTGGTCGGAGCTGCGAACCATCGTTTGCTCCAGAGAACGGGTGCTCGACTGATAAAACAAATAGGACAAAATCAGCAGGGGGAGCAAGGAAATCAGGACCGTGACCCAGACGAATTTGGTTCGAATGCTCCGGTTCATAAACAACCATTTGATCAAATGCGAGCGCCCCCTTGCTGTTTGTATGTTTAACTGTGTTAGGCCAAGCCCCGGATGCTGCTCGAACTGGTTTATACACTAATAAGTTTAGTGCGCCAAATGTATCATTCCAGCCGCGTTGACTGGTCATTGGACTAAGTAGCGTTGTATCAAATTGAACACGGTCGTGCGGTATGGCTGAAATGTTGCATTTTGTACAACATTCTGGGCTGGGCCAAGCGATACTAGCTGAAATGTTGCATTTTGTGCAACAAATTTGGCCTTAACGGCTGTTTTTGAGGCGATTTGCTGCATTATGTTGCACTTTTTACAACAAAACGAGCGGCAGCCCTCCGAAATGGTCAAAAATGTTGCACTTTTTACAACATTACCGCAAAGAGGTGACTCCTTATTTGGAAATCCGGTTCGAGCGCCTAAATTGCCAGTCGCCATACTAGAAAAATGTTGTGTTTGGTGCAATAAGTTGAGCATAGGCAGGCCATTTCACACAATATCCAATGTATAGACTGGGCTGCGACACTGAATTGTTGTGTTTGGTGCAATAAGTTGAGCACGGTCGTGCGGTAGGGTCAAAATGTTGTATTTTGTACAACATTCTGGGCTGGGCCAAGCGATACTAGCTGAAATGTTGTATTTTGTGCAACAAATTTGGCCTTAACGGCTGTTTTTGAGGCGATTTTCCGCATTATGTTGCACTTTATACAACAAAACGAGCGGCAGCCCTCCGATATGGACAAAAATGTTGCACTTTTTACAACATTACCGCAAAGAGTGTGACTCCTTATTTGGAGATCCAGTTCGAGCGCCTAAATTGCCAGTCGCCATACTAGAATTCAGCCGGACCCCGTGAAAACCGGCATTATTGCGAGCTATTTAACTAGTTGGATCCGATTAGTCTCATTCGCGGAAAAACTGGACAATCGCAATGCCGCAAAAATTCCCGGTCCGGCAAGCTTGATCATTCCGCGGCATTCCGCAGCGGCATCACATAATAGAGTGTAATCGCCCTTCCCGCTTGCTTCGCGACTATTCTACGCTGACCTCCAGGTACCAGCGGTACTCACCGTGCGGCGGAACAACCGCGGCTTCGCCGTGCTCCATCGCGTGCCGGAGGCTGTCCATACGGCCGGTGGCAGGCTCGATGGCCACGTGATAATTGCCGTTAAAGCCGCCGTAATTGGCCCAAACGGCCAAATAAGGGACCCGGTCGGCCGGGAAGCGGAACGTCAGGGCTTCGCCCGTCTCGGGGTCGCTGATTCCGGCCGCGCCGGCCGCGGCTTTGCCGACGAAATAATACTTCTCGGCGAACTTGCCGGCATCCGGCTCCATCAAGCTGAGATCCACAGGACCGTCGGCGGTTTGGACAACCGGCCAGGAACGCAGATCCCCAAACGTACCTAGACGCTGCCCCTCCGAATAGGATACCTCAATTTCGGTAAATCTTTCCGGCACATGCAATTTCATGCCCGCATGCATCCGAAGCAGCGGGTGTGCCGCCCATAAAAACGAAAACGGCGACGCCGACTTGTTCGTAACGATATATTCCAAGCGCAAAGTCCGCTCATCGTATAAAGAAAATGTTTTCTCCAACAAATAAGGAAACTCGGTGCCACCCACGCTGCAATGCAGCCCTGCTTCCGTGATACGGTCCTGCCAGGGTTGCGACCAGACCTCCCCGTGATCGGGAATCGGCTTGCCCTGCCATGGCTCTTGCGGATATGCGCACGGATCGATGCCGGGGAACATCTCGTCCCAGCCGCTTTCGTCTCCGGCGGCAAAGGAGGAGCCATAGCCCCCGTTACCCAGCGGTTTCCCGCTGTGCCACAGCCATTCCCGGTCCGTCTTGCGGTTCCGCAAGGAAATCATCTTGCCGCCAAGCGCCGGAACGATGCATACGGAAAGCTCTCCGGTCTCCCCGATCCAGGCGGAATACCCTTCCGCTTCGGCTTTTCGCCATTGTACCATGGGCAACCTCTCCTTCTAAATGAGACTTGCCGCTCCAATCGGAGCGGCCTGAAGTCTCAAAACCATATTTACTTTAGTCAATCATTTTCCGGTGTATCAAAGCTCCTTGATGGCCCGCGTCGAGCCCAAGCACTTCATTAAAGCGAGTTCCCGCTTCCTCGGTGCGGCCGAGACCCAAAAGGCCCAGACCCAGCATGTAGCGGCAGTGAGTTTCGTTCCGCAAATTCAGATCATCCTCGAACACGAGGAAATCCGGAAGCGATACGGCAAAATAGTCGAACTCCACGTCGTCGAACAGATGTTTTTCCGCATAGTCGATCAGCTTGTTGAAGCGCCGCTTGGCTTCGCTTTCCACCTGCAGCTTTTGCCAAGCCAAACCTTGGTAGAAAATCATATCCGGCGGCTGGTCGTTGTAATACATCGCTCCGGCCGGCTCCTCCAGCCCTTGCGAGGCGACGGTCCAGCATTCTGCCGCGCGTTCCTTTTGTCCAAGCCCTTCATAGGCTTTTCCCAGATAGAAATAAATATTGTTCTCCTGGGCTCCGGAAAGCTTGCCTTCCCCAAGGTTATGCGGGTAGATCAGCGCTTTTTCCAGCAGTGAAACGGCTTCTTCGTAACGGCCTTCTTTCAGCGCACGCTTGCCGAGCTCCACATGGGCAAATACATGCTGTCCCGTGACCTTGCCTTCCCCGCCTTCCCATGGGTGGAAAATGCGGACTTCCAGCGCATGGATTGCTTCTTCGTGACGTCCCAGAGAGTTAAGCAGCGTGACGTATTCCACATAGAGGTCATCGCGTTTTTCGACGAGTTCCTTATACTGCTCCAGCTTGGCAAAACGCTGCGCCGCAGCGAGACCGAGTTTCTTGTACAGCTGGTCCAGCTCGTAAAATACACGGGCGTCCGAAGTATTCAGCGCGAATGCTCGTTCCAGCGATTTCAGCGCCGCTTGCTTGTCGTTTTGTTTATTGTAATAAGCCAGCGCCAGATTCCGGTGGACGGTCGCAAAATCGTCTTTCACGGCGCGGGACGCCTCCCAGTGCGCAATTGCGTCCGCCGGCCGCTTCTTATCGTACATCCAGTTGCCCAGATAATAGTGGGCTTTGTCATCCTGCGGATCGGCCTTGATTGCGCTCTCCAGCACAAGAAGATCCATCAGGCTGTTCGGGAAGCAATAATCCGCTGGAGCCGCTTTGCCGCCCAAGCGGTGCGCGGCAGCCAAGTCCGCGTGACCGGCCCGCTCATAAGCGTAAGCAAGCGTGTAGTGCAGCATCGGATATACCTTGGCGGAAGCGGATGGCGTAATCCGGTTCATGACTTCGACGGCTTCGGCATAGAGCCCGCTGCCGATGTAGTCCGACGCCAGCTGCAGCACGTTGTGCTCATCGTCGCGCATGAAGCGTCTGAGCTCGGCCAGCGCAGCTTCCGCTGCGTCGGTTTCGCCGAGGGCAAGCAGCGCGGCCCAGCGTTCGTTGGCCGCTCCAAAATCGGCGGGATCAAGCGCCAGCGTCTCTTCCGCATACTCGCGCGCTTTCGC
Source organism: Paenibacillus terrisolis (assembly GCF_056171975.1). Taxonomy (NCBI): domain Bacteria; kingdom Bacillati; phylum Bacillota; class Bacilli; order Caryophanales; family Paenibacillaceae; genus Paenibacillus; species Paenibacillus terrisolis. Next base: position 195,946 of record NZ_JBKFGG010000016.1, read on the forward strand.
CGGAAGCCCCAGCTTGCGCAGCAGCGCCGCCTTCAAATGCCGCGCCTTAAAGTTGCGGCTACCCCGAACCAGCGAACGCTCAACGAGCTCGAGCGCTTCCGCAAAGCTGCCCTTGCCGCAAGCGATCGCGGCCAGGGAGAAATAGCCGCCGTCCTGCCATGCGGCGGACCACACGGCTTTGTAGAAGGCCGCAAACGCCTCGTCCTCGCGGCCCTGCATGTTCAGCGCTACGCCGAGCTGGTAGTAGGCTTCGCTGTCGTACGGGTTCGGGTTGCGCCACGTGAGCGTTTTAACCGCCGCGCGGAAATGCCCCTCGGCGTCCGCGAACCGGCCGCGCCGCAGCAGCAGCGTGCCGTAGGCGATGTTGATGCGGATGTCGCCGGCGTCCCGCTTCAGACCTTCGAGATAATAAGCCTCCGGCTCAAAGGTAGCGTGCCGATACTGCTCCAGATGCAGGCCGGCCAAATAGAGCTGCTCGTTCGTCTTCAGCTCCTCAGGTTTCGGCAGCGGCTTTGCGGCTTCCGGAACCTGCTCGATCGAAGGTTCCGCCGGGCGGTAGGAAATCAGCGCACGACCCTCGCGGTTGCGAATGGTCACGGTCAGATCATGCGGCCGGTCGGCTTCGTCAAGCGTCACTACGGACTTGTACGTCGAAGTCGGCGAGAGCAGCACCGTATCGGACACATATGTCCGGCGCGCGCCCTTCAGTTCAATGACGGCGCCCTCATTAGCCGAAGTGGCATACGCCAGCACCGTAGCGGTACGCGCCGATTCGTCGACCTCCAGGTTGACGGCGGCTTCGATCGACGCGTTTTTGACGACGCCGATGTCTTTATAAGGCATGAAATACTGCTTAAAGGATTTCTCTTCATAAGGCGCAAGCCAGGTGAAGTCCGGCTGATTGTCGGTATACATCCCGGTCATCAGTTCGATATAAGGGCCGTCTTCGTCGGTCAGGTTGCGGTCCCAGGCTTGCCCAAACTCGCCATTGCCCCAAGTCCACTGCTTTTTGCCCGGGGATACGTGGTGATTCGCGACATGCAGCAGGCCGGCCTGAACCCCGTGGTCGTATCCGCCGACAAAATTGTAGTCGGATTTGTAAGCCATGTAAGATGTCGGCACCGGGATGTTCTTATAGCGGGAAATGTCGACGCCTGCGGAATAATCCATTTTGTAATACGTACCGGTAGCAATCGGGAAACGGGATACGTCCCGCTTGCCGTGGTCAAATACGGCGGTTACGTCCGGCGGAAATACCGACTGCGTATAGTCGTTGACCGCGACGGCCGGGTTCGCCCACCACAGAAAGGTCTGCGGTTCCGGCGTCCGGTTGTACAGCTGCGCGGAAATTTCCAGATAGGCCTTTCCGGGATGCAGCGAGAACCCTGCCGTAACTTTCGTGCCGTTCATCCGGTCGATTTCGCCGATTAACACGGTAGCGCTTCCATCTTCATTCCGCTCCAGCCGGTATTCCACCGGGCCAAAGGTGTTCGGACGATGGTGCTGCGGCCAGTTGAATTCGATGCCGCCGGAAATCCACGGTCCCGCAAGACCTACCAGCGCCGGTTTGATCACGCGGTTATAGTAGACGAAATCGTAATTGTTCGTTTTGTCGAGCGCCCGGTAAATCCGCCCGCCGATTTCCGGCATGATCTCGATCCGGACATATTCGTTCTCCAAAATTACCAGCCGATAGCTGACATCCGTCTTCTCATCGGCGATTTTATCGATGACCGGATGGGGATATACCCGGCCGGAGCTTCCTTGGTAAACCCGTTTTTCCAGGAACATCGGGTTTTTGTCCGGCTGTCCTACCCCATACGTCGGGATCAGCTTATCCTCTTCCCAAGCGCGCACTGCGGCGGCCGAAGCGGCTTTTTGCTGCTCTATGCTCATTAAAGGATCCCTCCTAATTTAAAATGTGGCGAAGCGTTTCCCCTCGCTTACCTTTACTCTACCGCCGGACAAGGCGGAATCCAATTGACGAAATGCGGGAGATGATGGATGATATTCTTATTCAGAGAGGAGGTCTGTCCCAAAATGGATCCCATTCGCAAACCGGAAGGGTTCACCGCGCAGAAGTTGTTCGTTTTGCCGGAATACCTGCAGAAGGAATTGGCCGAAACGGACCTTACCCGCACGTTGTTCGTCAGCGACATCGGTTTTTTCCCCAGTGCCAAATATCACTTCCGGGAAAGACCCGCTGGGTCGGATGCCAATATTTTCATCTATTGCGTAAGCGGGGAAGGCTGGATTGAACGCACCGGAGCAAGCTCCGGTCAAGCTGAAGGAACTCATAAGCTGGAGGAACGGCAGCTTGCCGTCATCCCGGCGGGAGCGCCGCATCGCTATGGAGCCTCGGCCGACAAACCATGGAGTATTTACTGGTTTCATCTACAGGGTGGTCATGCGGCGGAATTGATCCGGACCTATGGCCTGGATCAAGGCGGACCGGTAACGCTGCCCCTCAGCGTGCATTCTCAATTCATGGAGCAGTTCGACCAGTGCTACAGCCTGCTTGCCGACAAAACCTATTCCATGCCGGTCCAGATTCACGTCGCCCAAACAATGCGCCATCTGCTCAGCAGCATCGGGCTCAGTGCCGAACGTTCGGCGCAGGACCGCAAGAGGGAGCGTTATCTGGACGAAGCCCTGCGCTACATGACCGAGCGGCTGGCGGAGTCCATCACGCTCCCCGAGCTCGCCAAGCATACCGGGTTGTCGAAGCAGCACCTCGTCTATCTGTTCAATCGCGAAACCGGCTGCCCGCCGATCGAATATTTCCTGCGCCTCAAGATGCAGCGCGCCGGACAACTGCTCGACTTGACCGATCTCAGCGTCAAAGAGGTGGCCGGAGCCGTCGGCATGGCCGACCCTTACTATTTTTCGCGGATGTTCAAAAAAATAATAGGGTACTCTCCGACGGACTATCGGAAAATACCCAAAGGATAAGGATTACTTGATCGACCAGCTTGCTCCGGAATCGGTTGTTGCATATTCAACCGTTTTCTCCTCCGTGTCGCCGGGGAACTTGACTTTCAAGACGCCGTTTTGCGGATGCTTGGCGTCGAAAACGGGCGGATACACATCGCCGTAACGCGCTTCCTTCGGAAGGTCCAGGTTCTGGAGCTCCCAAGTCTTGCCGCCATCCGTAGTCCGGTACAAGGGAGCCGGCGTATTCCCGTGATAGGTAGCGGTGATCCAGCCCGTGGATTGGTCAATGTAGGTTACCCCCGTGACGTAACCGTGGATGGTACCGGAGACATCGGCTACCTGGCGCCAGGATTTCAAGTCGGCCGAGGATTCGAACAGCAGCTTGGTCATCAGCCCGGCGGCCGGCCCGGAGGTAACTACGGCCCACACCTTTCCTCCGCCGTTCTCCGTCATGGAAACAAACAGGTTTTCTCTCGAGATCGGCGTACTCAGGCTTTCACCAAGAGTTATTTCCGCAGAAGTCCAAGACGCTCCCCGATCTTTACTGTAGAATGTGTAGAGCCTTGACTGCGGCTCAGCCTTACCCGTGTAAATAAACCAGCCTTTGGAATCTCGCGAGTCGGAAAATATCAGTTTGCCCCCCTCCGGCAGCTCCGAAGGCTCGGGATAGCTTGTTTTCGGCTCCTCGGCAATCGCCCCCGGAGTATCGCCTAAATTGGGCTGTTCGTCCATGTTCTTCGCCATATTCTTCAATGAACTAGGCGGAGAGCCTGGGGAAGGGACGTCTGCTCCTGGAGTACTCTGATTGGCTTGTGTTCCTTGTGTTCCTTGTGCTTCTTGAGTTTCTTGGGTGCCTTGAGCGCTCTCCGCGCACGCTTGCAGCAGCAGGGCCAAAGCCAAAACGATAACCAACCGTTTCATTATCAATGCTTCACTTCCGTTCCTATCCTGATACAAGAAGAATAGGACAAAAAAACGGCCGATAAGTATCATATCCGTTTCAAAAATCATACTTTATTGTTACAATAATGCTATATCATAAGGAGGCGGTAAAAATGAACGGCTACCTCTTTCATTCTCCTTCTTCGGACTCCAACGATCCTTACGCCTACAAAGCCCGCATCGATGCGGATCGGACGCAGTTGCTAAATAAAGGCGTCCCGGGATTATGGAGGCAAGTCAGCAATTTGCTGATTCTCGTCGGCATTCTGGTGCTCGTTGTTCTGCTGATCAAAATCTTCTAAATAAAAATGACCTGCCGCCGCTCCTGGCTGAAGGTCATTTTTTTCTCAGGCCATTCAACTATTATTTTCCCAAATACTCTCTCAGCACCGAAGCGATGATGAAATGATCTTCGCCTTCGCCGGGTACGCCGGATACCGTGATCGTTCCGACAATCCCCACGTTTTTGACGATAATCGGAAATGCTCCCGGCTCTACGCCAAAATCCTTGCGCTCCAGAAAATAAGATTCGATCGTCGTTTCCGTGACTCTGAACAGGGTATTCATGTAATACGAGCTATGGCTGAAATGATCGACCACGTTGTTTTTGCGGGCGACCCACAAATCGTTGTCCATCGTGGCTCCATCCAGCTTGCTGTAGAACAGCTCCTGTCCGTTCCGCTGAATCAGGATCACCATTGGCGCGTCAACTTTCATCGCCTTTTCCACAATTTTCATGCCGATTTCGACCGCCGTTTTGTTGGTAAACTCGGAAAATTGCAGGTCTTCTTCGTCCTTCAGCAGGCTCTCCAATAAAGCGTTATAATCCTTCACCCGAGACACATCCTTTTGCCGATAATGTTATGTAAACAGCCTAAATTATACACCCGGGCGAGGCGGAATGAATAGGCGAAACGTCATGAAAACAAGTGCATAACCGCAGACCGGGAAATCTTTCATTTTCCTGCAAAACTGCAGTTTTTTCACTCGAGTAGGACTATACTTTGCAAAATACCTGCAAAAGTGCAGGCTTTCGGTCTGCAATGCAGCCATTAGAGGCGTATCCGGCTAAAAAACTGCATTTTTGCAGGTTCTTGCGTTCAACTCTTCCATTGAGTCGCAAAAGCCTGCACGATTGCAGGTTTTTATCAACGAAACAGCAATGAGGTGCTCCAAAGGTGCCTACAGACATCCAAGTCCATGTTGTTTACAATGTACGTCTGTTGATTTAAGGGCTATTTCATGTTCGAACGTTCTGCAATACGCGATCCCCGAAGATAAGGTACTCCCTCTTATTCTCTTATTAAAGAACGGGGACAATGGATGTGTCGAGAAAGTTCACCGTATATCCATTGTTTTTTATTCTTGAGCGAAGCTGCGTTCCAACAGTGGGACGGATCTCGAGAATGACTGTGACCTCAATAGTTGCGGAATATCCAACTAAATAAACGGTCGCCCTTTCACTAATAAGCAACACAATATCTCAATAAGGCATGGCCTTACCGTCCCGATCGATCATCCAGGCCGAGGAATCGGCTTCCGTTTTGCCCTCGAGCAGGTCAAGGATGCTCCGCGCGGTATCGTCCGGGCTGCCCGGCGCCTTGCTGCCGCCCATGGAGGTCCGCATCCAGCCGGGATGCAGAGCATAAACCATAAAGCCCCGCGGCGACAATTCCCTGCGCAGCTGCGCGGTGAAAAAATTCAACGCGCTTTTGGACAAGGCGTAGGGATAGTCCCGGCCATAAGCGCCCGTAAAGCAGCCGGCTTCCGAAGACACGTTGACGATGCGAGGATGGGCGCTCTCCGACAGCAATGTCAGAAAATGCTTTACCATTTTCATCGGCCCGTACAAATTCGTCCGGAACGTATTTTCGACAGCGGCAAATTCAAGCTGTTCGATTGTCTGCTCCCGCGCCAGCAAAATTCCCGCGTTATTCACCAGGGCGTCAATCCAGCCCCATTTGGCGGCCATCGCGGTTTTGGCTTTGGCGACCGATTCCTCTTCGTCGACGTCCAGCTCAAGAAGGGTCAAACTGCCCTGCGTTTCGTTCTCCAGCTCTTCCAAAGCACCAATATCCGTATCGATCGTGCGAATGCCCGCCGCCACCTCATGTCCGCGTATTAACGCTTCTCTCACCATTTCATAGCCCAAACCCCGGCCGGCGCCGGTGATCAGTATTCTCATAATCGCTGATTGCCTCCTCTTTTCCAAGAATCCCCTTACCGTTCATAACGTATCTTGTATCCCGAAGAAAATCAATAAACAGAATTACAGCACAAATGCCTATATGGGTGAATATGATGCATCATGTTAAAAAGGAGGAGTTATTCATATGCAACCTATGCCAATGCCAAAACCGATGACCGGCACGATGCCGAGTTCCACGATGCCCAGCATGCCCAGTATGCCGAATATGCCCAACATGCCTGTACCGACGCCTTACGGAGGAATGCCTACACAGGTGAGCCCCGCATCTCAAATGCCAATGGACTATTCCCACAAAAACCATATGATGGACATGTGTAAAAAGTATCATCTTCATATGGTCCGTATCCAAATGTCGGATGGTTCCATCCACGAAGGGATCATCGACGGTATGGACGACGATCATGTTTCCCTGCTGATTCCGGCGGGAGAAACGGACATGGACGGCCGGGCATTCTTCGGAGCTCCGTTTGGTACCCCGTTTTTCGGCGCACCGTTTCCCCGCAGATTCCGCTTTTTCCGGCGTCAATTTTTCCCGTTCTTCGGGCTGCGCAGTTTGTTCTTCCCTTTCTTCATCTAAGCCGGCATTTCATTCTCAAAAACAACGGCCTCTCGCCCGCGGGCGACGAGGTCGTTGTTTTTGATTGCTTTCCTTTGCGCCGGTTATAATTTCTTTAAGTTCGGCTGCCGAAATAAACGCGTCTTCCGATCCGCCCCACAAACAAACGCAGCTTCCGTATATGCTCGGTGTCAAGCTCGAGAACCTGTTCCTTCAGGTAGGCCGATACAGTGGCCCCCGGCTTGCGGCGGAGGTTCAGCGCATTGATGATTTCCTCCGACGATCTGATCCCGATGCCATGCCCGTAAAACCGGTTGTCATCCATCAGTACGACGTTCTCGCCTTGCCACTCCGGGGTTTGCGGGTTGACGTCCGGGTTTTTGAAATACAGCACGTCTCCGGGATAGGCTTCACTCAATTGATTGCTGGTATTAAACCTCAAATCGTTATCGTAGTGCCAATCGTACAAAACCATGTCTTTGAAATACGCGTTAAAAATCTCGCTGCCCACTTGATCGAGAATCGCTTTGTACAATACGATGACGATCGCCATTGCGCATTCGAACGCGTACATGGGGCCGTTCCGAAAAATATCGGCGATGCCGTCGGACGGCCTTACGCCGGGTTTCAAGCTGAAACCGCCATTGGGCATCCGGTTCCAATACCATTCATTGCATCTCGATCTATCATAGGCCGCGAATTTGACTCCGCTATTCTGCAGCGCTCTGGCCGAATTCACGATTCCGGCTCTCATCTGCAATTCGAATTGCAAGGCTTCCAAAGATTCATAACGGTATCTGGCTCGACTTGCTTCCTTGCGCTGCAGGATTTGGCTTTCAAACGGCGGGAGCATCAGCTGGCCAAGCCGTGCTTTGTCCTCGGGGGGAAGAATGATCAAGCGTTAGCCCTCCTTCATTTTTTCAAGTAATCGTTTATGAGACTTTGTATAGGTTATTGTACGTGCGGAATGCGAAGTTGGTGTTTAGCCCTCTTGAATATACAAAAGAGGGGCGGCTCCGGAAGTTGATGATCAACAGCCGGGCACCCCTCTTTTAATTACTCCGTGGCGGAAAGAAGCCCTATCCCTCTGGCCGTATGCGGGCAAGCTTTCTTGTGAGCAGTACGCCATGGAGGATCACCAGCATGCTGCAGACCATGGCCATAACCAGAGCGGCTTGATCGCTGGCGGTTAGGAGGTCGAACCCCCCGTGCCAAAGGATGACCGGTACGATGCTCCAGCGGCTGCTTTTGCACAGCCAAGCCAGCAGCACGGAACCGTAAGCCAGGCTGATCGCCCAGCCAAGAATGCCCCATCCCATCGCCATATACGTCGGGTTAAATCCAAACGCCGGAGCATGCCAAACCATCCAGATCAAAGCAACGATCAGGGCGCTTTTCAGCAAAGAGTATCGCCTGTGCAGCTCAGGCAGTAAATATCCGCGCCACCCGGACTCTTCGCCGAATCCGAACGTGAGCATCCATACGATGGCCGTCTCCCCAATATTGAACCCCGGCAGCTTGGATGATAATCCAAAGCTTCGCCAATCGGGCCATTCTCCGGTAATCGCCGCTTGCACAGACACCGAAACAACGCCGTACGCTAAAGGAAGTCCAATCGCGACAAGCAGCCATTTACCATTAAAATGAAAAGAAAAAGTTCGTTTCGCCCAAGCCGCAAGCCCTTTTCTCCCGCCCTCGGCTCCCGCAACGGCCACAGCACCCAATAAAGGACCGAAGGATCCCCAATAAAATTGGCCCGGAAACACGGGAATCTGTGTCCGCCACAAATGATGGATCAGCAGCGGCAGCCACAACAGCCAGGTAAATCCAAATGCTGCGGCGATAAAAATCACCACGTTCTTGTTCAACTCGGGGTTCCCCCTCTTCTTTGGGAAATCTCGTCCTACACCTAAACATACTATGTATATCGGCTTGAATCCAATTCCGCTTATTCGTCTGGCCGGAGTGAGTGCCGTTGACGCAAAAAAGGCCCTAATCCCTTGCAGTTCAGGGACTAAAGCCTAGCTTTCATGGCGGGTCTAAACCCGAGAAATGTTTACACCTGCTGAATCTGAATCAAATTCGTGGTGCCCGCCTGGCCCAAAGGAAGACCCGCGGACAGTACAACCGTATCTCCCTTTTGAACATACCCGGAATTCACCGCGCTTTGGATCGCCGAGGCGAACATTTCGTCGGTCGTCGTCACCGGGCCACCAAGGAAAGGAAATACGCCGGACAACAGACAGACCCGAGTCAGCACGTTCTTGTGATGGGCAATCGCCAAAATCGGCGCCTCGGGGCGATACTTGGATACCATTCGAGCAGTAAAGCCGCTTTCCGTCGAGGTGATAATCGCTTTGGCGCCCAGTTCCAGGGAAGAGCTGACCGCGCTTTGGCTGATGACCTCGGTGATGTTGGTGGCGTGCAGCTTTCTTTTCCGCAAAAACTGCTCTCTATAATCGATCATCGCCTCCGCCTTCCCGGCTACCGCCGCCATCGTCTTCACGGCCGGAATCGGGTACTTGCCCGCAGCGGATTCACCGGACAGCATCACAACATCGGCCCCTTGAATGACCGCATTGTATACGTCACTGACCTCAGCCCGCGTCGGACGAGGATTTACCTGCATCGATTCCAGCATGTGGGTGGCCACGATGACCGGCTTGCCGGCCAGATTGCATTTGTCGATCATTTCCTTCTGCATCATCGGGACATCTTCCACCGGAACCTCGACGCCAAGATCGCCGCGAGCTACCATAATGCCGTCGGAGGCTTCAATAATCCGGTCGAGGTCCTGAACGCCTTCTTCGTTTTCGATTTTGGAGATAATCTGGATATTTGCGCCGCCGTTCTCTTTGAGTATCCTCCGAACTTCAAGGATATCCTCGGCCCTCCTAACGAAGGAAACGGCGATCATTTCGACACCCTGCTCCAGCCCGAAATGGATATGGCGGACATCGCGTTCCGTCACCCCGGGCAGCGTCGTCCGTATGCCGGGCAGGTTAACGCCTTTAGTTGGCTTCAACTTGCCGCCGTTATGGATTTTGCAGCGGATATCCGAGCCGTCCACGGACATAACCCTCAGGTCGATCAATCCATCGTCGATCAGGATACGGTCGCCGGAATGGACCACGCTGGGCATATCGGGATAGTTGACGGAAATCCGGCGCTCGTCCCCCTCGATCTGCTCGGTCGTCAATACGAGTTCTTCGCCGATATTCAGCTGCACAAAGGGCTCCTTCAATTTGCCAATCCGTACCTCCGGCCCTTTGATATCCATCATGATCGGGACGAATGTGTTTAATTCCGCGGCGGCATGCCTTACATTATTGATCCTCCGTACGTGTTCCTCCAGCTCTCCGTGCGCCATGTTCAGCCGGCCGACGGTCATTCCGGATTGAATCATTTCTTTCAGGTCCGGGATCGAGTCGCAGGCCGGTCCCAGCGTACATATAATTTTAGTCCGCAGCATGAATATAATAATCCTCCTTCAAGTTGCCCATTGCTAAAGAGGCATCGCAAGCTTGGGCAGTTTCATGAAACGATCAGCTATAGTATGCTGATTTTTGGCATAGACCATCCTTACATTCCAGTTAAGATTACGTCATCTACCGAGCGGCGCGGACTTTTTAAAGCAGGGTCGACGGGATAACCGATCCGAAACGTAAAGACGCTTTCCTTTGCCGTTAAACCCATCAGGCCGCTGAAAGCCGTCTTGTAGGAAGGCGCCTTCCCCAATTGACGCTCGCGGTCGATCCGTTCATTGAGCTGGTTGAGCGGCTGCATCGCAAGGCCGTGGCGGGTGGCCCAAAGATGCATTCTTTGCCACAGACGTCCCGCGGATATCAGCTCCGTCCGGTCGGAGGAATGGCTGACGACGATGCTGCCAAAAGCCGATGCGGTCGGGACCTGAACATTTTTGGTGCCGTTGTACCAATATTCGTTCTCCGTCTTCAGCGATACGGGGAACAGCTTGCCGAGCGCCCGAATCAGAGACGAATTGCCCGACGCATCCATCGTAATCCCGTCCCGGCGAATCTGCAACTCTCTCCAGTCCTGCCGGTACCAGCGATGACTGTCTCTCGCCTGCTCGAAATCCGCGGCGACGTCATGCGTCGCTTTTATGATCAAATCCCCGACCTTGGCCTTCCGATCCTGCTCGTGAAACCAGACCACATCGACGCTTGCCAGATCTTTGCCCAAATCGCGAAGCTGATTCAGCACGGAGACCGGCACGGGCCGCTTCGTATCGTATTCACCCCGATGCGTATGCCGCCGCGGGATCGACGAATACAAGTCGGATATCATGGGAGCGCTTTGCGTAAGGCTCACCGTTGCAACATGAACATGCTCAAGCGAACCCGGAATCAGCTTCTCCTTCGTTGCGTAACCCCCGGCCGCGGCGGCTAAATGAAAGTTCTCCAAAAAACAACCCGAGCTGATGTACATTTCCCGAAAAAAAGGATCCATCGTGCCGTTGTGACGGGACAAATCGGTATACAGCTCCACTTGGTCATTGCTTAACCGGACAATCCATGGCTGGGTATTATGGGCGTTGGCCGCCAAAATGGAAGCCTGCACGAAGGAAGCGAATTTATGCCCTCCGCTCGCGCTTTCTTCTTCCCACAGGCTCCATCCTTCATACGCCGGTCCGCGCCCGGTCGAGAATACGCCTTTGGTCACGGACATCCAGGTTCCCGCGCCTGCGAGCAAAACCCCCCCGCCGACGGCTGCCTTCAGAAAATTCCGCCGCGTTAACGATACCTTTTTCTTCTCCCCTGTTTGCTCCGCCGATGTTTCCTCCGTTTGCTCCTCCAACTGGCTCATTGGACACCTCCGGTAAGATTATGTAGTGGCATTTCACACTTTTGCCATATAGCTTTTCTTTAGTTTATCTAGGTCAGATCGCAGCTTAACTCAGATAGGGCCGTAAAACGCTCATCAGAATTTCCAGCCCGTATTCCATTTGCTCTTCCGTCACTTCACCTCCGCTCAGCTCGACAAAAGCCAGCCAGTTATTGGAAATCAGCCAGCAGGCGATCAACAGCTTTCTCCGTTCCTCCGGGTCCTTAGGTCCGCTAAAAAGGCCGCTTTCGACCAAATGAACGGCAAATTTCTCCTGATCCAGCAGGCGCTGCCTCACGATGTCCATGTGGCTGTGCTGCAGTTCCCCGTCCAAGCGAACCAAGCTCACGGCCTCCCGGTAAAAAAAACGGTACCTCCACAGCAGCTCGTAATTCAGCTTAATCTTGTCCAGAAATGTGGCTAAGGTTAACGACTCCCCTGCGGACAGCGACCATACTTCGTCCCATTCCGCAAACATCCGGTCCAGAATTGAACGGATAATCTCCGTTTTGTTTTTGTAATGATAATACAAGTTTCCGGGGCTGATGCCAGCGGCCTGAGCAATATGATTGGTCGAAACCGGAGCTGTCCCCTGCTCGTTAAACAGGCCAACGGCGGCATCCAAAATTCGCTGTTTCGTATTCACTTTTTTGCCTCCGAATTTACGATTAGAGTAATTACTCTAAATTTATCCGTTCATTGAGGATTCGTCAACCCCGCCACGCGAAAAAGGCCGTCCCAATAGCCTTTGGAGCGACCCTTGGGACAGCCTTAAGTTGTGGATGCATCATTTTTTTGTGTATTTATGCCTTATTCTATCAATGATCCGAATCAATAATCCTAAAAGAAACGTAATCAGTCCGAAATTATACAGATTTTCTGCTAAAGAACCAGGGTTAACAGTCAGCAATCGTATTCCGAAAAACCAAACTATGGCGCCTATAATTGTAATGACGATTCCCAATATCTTCAAAACAAACCCCCTCTAACGTATTAAAATACGATAATAGCAGGTCTCCCTAGGCGATGGTCATAACTTCGTATTGCTCGGCCAGCTCCAGAAAATGCCCCATGCTGGACACTTCTCCTGCAGCCAAACGATCCTTGATCCCGTAATAGTTGACACAGGTACCGCAGGCCAATACCGGCACGCCCCGTTCGGAAAGTTCCTTCAGGTGTAAAGACGCAAAGGAATCCTCCGTTAGGCTCAGCACGCCTTCATTTAGGCAAAATACCGCCGCCGGCAGCTGTTCCCGCTGCTTCAGCAGCGTCAGGAAAGTTTCCAGCAACTGCGTGCCAAGCTCCCGATCCCCTTTTCCCATACTGTCCGTAGTAAGCAGGATCACCTTGTTCTTCATTGGTTCTCTCCCTTTCCTTCGCCCGAGTTCAGCTTGGAATCCAGCAGCCGGAATGCCTGCTCAAGGGCATCCTTCGGAACGCCGGCGTACCGGTCGCCGATGCTCACTTCGAAAGAACTGCCGGTTTCGCCCATTTCTTTGACGTAATGCGTAAATCCGATGCCCGTGGCCTCATATACCTCGATCAGCGCAGCTTCCACCCGCTCTTTCGGCAGGGCGATGTGAACGTGGAACATGTTGGTCGCGGGTTCGGCCGGCAAGGTGGCCACACCGCTTAACCCGTTGTATAAACCGGCCAGTTCCTTGGCTTGTTCATAATAGCCGCCCATGAGCTCCACCCGCCGGTCAAAATAATAGTCCGAGCTGATAATGTACGGATACAGGCTGATCAAATCCCCGCCATGTCGTCTTTTCCACACCTTCGATTCCTTGGTGTATTCCGCATCCCCCGCCAGAACGGCTCCGGCGATCCCGCCGATTCCTTTGTAAAAGGAAACATACACGCTGTCAAAAAGAGCGCAGATTTCCGCCGCGGTCTTTCCGTAAAACGGCAGCGTCTCGAACAAACGCGCCCCGTCCAGATGCAGCTTGATGCCTTTGGACCGGCAGTAGGCGGAAATGGCCTCCAGTTCTTCGTAAGCAGGCAGCTGGCCGCCGATTTCGCGCTGCGGCAGCTCCAGCAGGAGGCAGGCGATCTCCTCTTGCAGGTTCTCGACATCCTCAAGACGGATCAGACGGTCTTTATCGGCGAGCAGTACGGATTCGATTCCATGCAGCTCCTTCAAGCCGTCTTCTTCATGAATTTCCAGGTGACAGAGCGGATGATACGCAACCCGCTTGACCCCTTTGCAATCGCACCAGATCCGAAGGCCGATCTGCTGCGCCATTGTGCCGCTGGGGAAAAAGACCGCGGTCTCTTTGCCCAAATGTGCAGCCAGCTTGGCTTCAAAATCTTCAATGACCTTTCCCGTGCCGTACATATCGCTTTCCGTGCTTCCGTCAACGCTGTCCAGCGCGGCTTTCAGCACGTCCACGTTTCTTTTCCCATGCCCTCCAAGCTGATAGGACGTAAGGTTGAAGGCTTCGAGCAGCGATTTGGTTTCGCTCATTCGTTTCAAGGCCTCTCTTTCATGCCAGTAGTTAAAGCTTGAACCGGCTTACCTCCTGGATCATTTCCCGGGATAACTGCTCCAGCGACTGAATCGCCCCCGCAATTTCATTGTAGGAGCTCGCCAGTTCAATCGTTGAGGCGGAGATCTCCTCGGCGGATGCGGAGTTTTGTTCCGCCACCGCGGATGCGGAGCTCGCCGTCAGAAGCACGCGATTTTTGTCCTCGTTCACGGTAATGACGGACGAAGTGATGTCTTCGATTTGCGGCAGCATCTCCCGGATAGATTCCATGATTTCTCCGATCGCTTTCATCGTTGTTATAACAACATCCGTCTGTTCCGTCAACACATCGCCGGTTTTGGACATGTTCGCGGAAACCGCCCCCATCTCTCCCTCGATTTCGCGAAGCAAATCGTCGATCCCGTGGGAAGAGTTCTGGGATTGCTCTGCCAGCTTGCGGATTTCACCCGCAACTACGGCGAACCCGAGCCCGGCTTCTCCGGCCCGAGCCGCTTCAATCGAAGCGTTAAGCGACAGCAAGTTCGTTTGGTTCGAGATTTCCCCGATAAACTGAGTGATTTCCGTAATGCGGTTCAGGCTGGACGTCAAATTGGAGACTTTATCATGCGTCTCTCCGAACGAATCGGCGATGCCCGTAACTGAATCGACCAGCTCTTTTAACTGGCCGCTGCTGCTGCTCGCCTTGTCGTTAACTCGTTTAGCCGCTTCGTCGACCGTTTCCAAGGAACGCGTAATGGCGTCCAGTTGTTCTCCCAAGGACTGAAAGGATTCCGTCATGGAAGTCAGCTCTTCCGCCTGGTTCACGGAGCCGAGCGAAACCTCCTGAATAGCCGTGGAAACCTCGCTCACGCTGGTGTCCATAACGCCTGAGGATGCCGCCAGGGATTCCGTTTGGCTCGTTAAATGCAGGGAGTCCTGCTGGATTTTTTGCAAAATGCCGCGAATCGACTGAATCGTCTTGTTGAGCGCCCGGTTCATGATGCCGAATTCATTGCCGAGCTGGCCGTTGAACTCTACGGTCACATCACCTTCGGCCACCACTTGGACTTTGCCGATAAACTCTTTAATCGAGGAACGGATCATAGCCACCACAAAGAACGAAATGATGCTAAGCAGGATCAGAACGGCGACGAAAATGACGACAAAAATCCGGATGCTTTTTTCATAGAGGTCCTTAGAATTCTGGCTTTTCTCGTTGGCCGTATTCTTCTGGAAATCCACCGCGTTAATGATGTCCTGGGTCAGTTCATTCCCTGCATTGGCCATCTCCACGTTGGTTAACTGCGGATCCACGGTACGGCCTTGTTTTCTTTCCTCGATCAGGGACGGAAGGTAATTATAATATTTCTCATAGCTTGCCGTAGCCTTTTGGGTCAGCTTCGCTTCTTCCGGATTACTTTGGGAGGCGGCCTCATTCCGTTTTAGAATCTCCACGATTTGTCCGTTTAAATCGTTTAAGGTAGTGACCATGGCTTCGTCATAGTCGCGATCGATAATTTTGGTCACGGTATTGCGCAAAATCCCCATATGACCGTTTACGTCCTCCCAGTCCTTAAGCTTGGGCAGCACGTCGGAATTGATCTCATTCGTTATTTCGTATTGCTTGGAAATATTTACGAGTCCGACTACTCCGATCGCCGTCGTCGCCAAGATGGAAAGCAGCCCGATCATAATCACGCTTTGCACCATTTTAATTCCCTTTAGCCTGGCTCGAATCCCTTTCATATAAAGCCCTCCCGCATATGAGTAAGTGAGTAATTACTATTTATAATCGGTTGTCGAAAATCGTTTGGTTAGCGTTTCTCGAATAATGTCAAAATTTGACGAATAGGTTCAGCACCTAAAAAAAGAACACCCAAATAACGGGTGTTCCAGGCTGTCGAGAAACCCGGGGTGTTTTACGCCTCCGGTTTTTAAACGTTTTCTTCGTCAGCCAAGGCCGGCTAGCTTAGCCCCAGCCTTGCAATACCTGCAATGAACCGGGTTTTCTTGTCTCGAGTGCTTGAAACTTCAAAATACCTGCAAATCTACGGTAATTTCAGAGCGAAAAAAGCCTGCCAAATGCCAAGCCAACTCCGAGAATGTGCTTCATAATCAATGGTCTGCTCTCGTCAACAATGTCCCAACGACATTTCAAAACGCCGCATCCCTCAGACACTTGAAATAGCGACCTTTTAGGACACTATTTCCACGGGAAGGCATCATTCTGAAGGAATAGCGCCGTTTTATGGCTTTATTTCTTCAAAGCAGCTCCTTTTTTTCCCGGTTTCAGACGTTTCTCCGAGAATAAGGCCCTTTTGCGCCGCTATTTTCTGGAAAATGCGGTTTTGGAGTGAAATAAGGCCCTTTTATGGCGCTATTCGAGAAAATCATTCGGGACATCGCGTTCGTGACGGTCGGCATCGGTTAGGGCTGATTTCAGGCCGGGCCGGGTCTGGACGAGGATAGTCCAGTTCAGCGCTCGCCGCCCCGCGGCAAAAGCACAAGTTCCAGCTGCGGCTGCCCGAACCACTGCATGATGATGGCGTCTTTAGCTTCGGAGCTTGCCGAAAGCCAGCCCCGCAATCGGACAGCCACTTACACTTGCCGACGACTTACTCTTGGAAACAAGACGTGGGTTTCTCGACAATCTGAGAACACCCGAATAACGGGTGTTCCTTTCAAACATAACCTTTTCAAAAAAATCCCCTGCCGTTTTTCACAGCAGGGGATTCCCTTATTTAAAATCGTTTATTTTTTAGTCACGAGCTCCAAATCGACCGGAATCGAGGCTTCAACCTTTTCGCCTTTGGCTGTTTTGATAGCTGCGCCGACGGCTTGTTCGCCGATCGCTTCCGGTTTTTGCGCCACCGTGGCGCCCATCGTTCCGTCGTTTACGGCTTTCACCGCGTCGTCCGTGGCATCAAAGCCAACAACGAGGATGTCCTTTTTGCCGGCGGCTTCAATGGCTTGCAGCGCGCCAAGCGCCATTTCGTCGTTATGGGCAAACACGGCTTGAACGTCACTGTTGCTTTGCAAAATGTTTTCCATGACCGACAGCCCTTTGGCACGGTCGAAATCAGCTGGCTGCGAAGCCACCACTTTCACGCCGTCTTTGCCGTCCACGGCTTTATGGAAGCCTTCGCCGCGGTCGCGGGCCGCGGAAGTCCCGGCCGTTCCTTGCAGTTCCACGATGTTGCCTTTGCCGCCGAGCTTCTCAAGGATAAAGTCCCCGGCCATTTGGCCGCCTTTAACGTTGTCGGAAGCGATATGCGATACCACGGTGCCTCCGTTGGCCGCACGGTCAACCGTAATGACCGGAATGCCGGCGTCGTTGGCCGATTCCACGGCGGTTACGACCGCGTCGCTGTCCGTCGGGTTAACCAGGATGACATCCACTTTTTTCTGAATCAGGTCTTCAATGTCACTGATCTGCTTCGCCGTATCGTCCTGGGCGTCGACAACGATCAGCTCCGCTCCCGCGTCTTTGGCCGCTTTCTCGGCGCCTTCCTTCAGCGTGACGAAGAACGGGTTGTTCTGGGTAGAAATCGACAGGCCGATCGATACCTTGCCGTCCGCAGCCGGTTTATTACCCGTGTCCGGCTTCGAGCCGGTATTCGCTTCGGTACCCATGGAGCAAGCTGTCAGCAAAACAAACCCGGCAAGCAAGAGGGGAAATCCGAAAGTTCTTTTTTTCATGATTAGTTGCCTCCCTATTCTTGTAGTTATTTATTTTTTTTCGAACGGTCCAGCAGTACTGCGACTAAAATGACGGCCCCTTTAACAACCTGTTGATAGAATGAAGATACGTTAAGCAAATTAAGTCCGTTATCCAGCACGCCGATAATCACGGCGCCGATCAGGGTGCCCACGATCCATCCCTTGCCGCCCGACAAGCTGGTTCCGCCGAGTACGACCGCGGCGATGGCGTCCAGCTCGTAAGAAGCGCCCGCCGTCGGCTGGGCCGAATTCAGCCGGGAGGTCAGGATCATGCCGCTGATGGCGGCCAATAAACCGCTGATCGAATACACGAACACCTTTATTTTGGAAGTGCTAATCCCCGATAGCCACGTCGCCTCCTCATTGCTTCCGATCGCGTAAACCCGCCGACCGAAGGTGGTATGTTTCAAAATGATATATAATACTGCAAACGAGATGACCATCCAGATGATTGGCATCGGGATTTGCAGAAAATATCCTTTTCCCAGCATCGCGAAGTCTTTGTTCATGCCCGTAATCGGCTTTCCGTCGGTGTACACGAGCGTCAAGCCCCGGAAGATGGTCATCGTAGCCAAAGTCACGATAAACGGAGCCAGCCGGCCTTTTGCGACGAGAAATCCGTTAACTGCGCCCATGGCCATCCCTGCTGCAAGTCCGATGATGACGGCGAACCAGGTGTCCATGCCTCCGGCCATCAGACCCGCCGACAAAGCGCTCGACAGGGCGAGAATGGAACCGACGGAAAGGTCGATGCCTCCCGTCAAAATCACAAACGTCATGCCGAATGCGATCAACGCGTTAATCGATATTTGGCGCAGCACATTCAGCAGATTGTTGACCGACAGGAAATTGTCCGCCGTCACCGAAAGGACGATGATGATCAGCAGCAGCCCCGCCAATGAACCCAGTCCCTGAAAATTCAACTTTTTGCGCTTTTGTACGCCGAGTGCGTCAGTTTGCATGTTGTTCTCCTCCCCCTGTCGCGCAGGTCATGATTTTCTCTTGCGTCGCTTCGTTTTTGTTAAATTGTCCCGTGATCTTTCCTTCATGCATAACGAGGATCCGGTCGCTCATCCCCAGCACTTCGGGAAGCTCGGAGGAAATCATCAGGATGGCGACGCCTTCCGCGGCCAGTTTGTTCATCAGATCGTAAATTTCCTTCTTCGCCCCGATGTCCACGCCTCTCGTCGGCTCGTCCAGAATGAGCACCTGCGGCTTCGTGGCCAGCCACTTGCCGATCACGACCTTTTGCTGGTTGCCGCCGCTGAGTGAACCGACCGTCTGGGCGCCGCCGGACGTTTTGATGAACAGCTGCTTGATCATGCTCTCGGACAGCTGTTTCTCCCTCGCCCCGCTCAGGAAGCCGAGATTGGATACCGAAGCCAGATTGGTCATCGACAAATTATCGCTGACGGACATCTGAAGCAGCAGCCCTTCGTCCTTGCGGTCCTCCGTCACCAGCGCAAGCCCGGCGCGGATCGCATGAATCGGACGCCGGATGGATACCTGTGCGCCATTGACGGAAATCGTTCCGCCGTCAACCTTGGTCACTCCGAACAGCGCTTTGGCCAGTTCGGTCCGCCCGGCTCCCATTAGCCCGGCAAGTCCGACGATTTCGCCCGCCTTCACGGAGAATGTGATATCGTGCAGAACCCCTTTTTGCGTGAGTCCCTCTACCTTCAGTTTCTCGGCGCCGAATTTGATGTCTACTTTGGGGAATCGGTCTTTGATCTCACGGCCGACCATCATCTTGACGATTTGGTCCATATTCGTCTCGGACACCTTCTCGGTGCCGACATACCGGCCGTCGCGCATGACCGTGATCCGGTCGCACATCCGGAAAACTTCCTCCATCCGGTGCGAAATGTAGATCATCCCGACTCCCCGTCCCTTCAAGGAAGCGATTACATCAAACAGGGCGTCAATTTCCCGGTCGGTCAATGCCGCCGTCGGTTCGTCCAAAACTAGGATCTCCGTGTCCATTGATAGCGCTTTCGCAATTTCGACCATTTGCTGCTGGCCGACGGACAAATCGCTGACGATCGCGCCCGGATCAATCGCAAGTCCGAGCATCGACAAATATCGGGCCGACTCCTGCTTCATTTTGCGCCAATCGATCAGCTTGGTCGGTCCTATCGTAAATTCTCTGCCGAGAAAAATATTTTCCATGACGGTCAAATGCGGGATCATATTCAGCTCTTGATGGATCATGCCGATACCGAGCTGCTGCGCGGCCGACGGAGACGATAAGGCTTGCTCGGCACCTTTGATTTTCACGGTACCGCTATCCTTGTCGTAGATACCATTCAGTATTTTCATCAGCGTGGATTTGCCCGCGCCGTTTTCGCCCATCAGGGCGTGCACTTCTCCGCGTTCAAGCGAGAATTCCGCCTGCTGCAGCACTTTTACATTGGAAAAGCTTTTGTCGATTCCCTTCATCTCCAGCAGTTGTGCTGTCATTCCTGCGCACCTCCTTCTTAGAACGTTACGCCCGATTGCAAAATCACGTTGGCGTACGCCGTACACTCGCCGGTACGGATCACCGCCTTAGCCTGACGGGTCAAAGCTTTGAGCTCCTCGTGACTTACGCGGCGGCCCTCCGCTCCTTCCAGCAGTTCCTCCGTCCGCCGTAACAGCTCCGGATTCGCCGGCAGCATTTCACTTGCTACCGTAAAAGCTTCCACTTGCATTTCTTCCAGTATGGTCTCCAATGTTTCCTCGTAGCCCGGAACGCCTTTTCTGAGAGCCAGATCGATGCGTTTGACGCCGGGCGGGATCGGCAGCCCGCTGTCCGCAATGACGATGGTGTCCGTGTGCCCAAGCTCGCTGATCAATCTCGACAGCTCGCTGTTGATGATACCGATCTTTTTCATAGCATTATGCCTCCGTCCTATTCTGCTCCTCCATAAATCGCTTGATGTCCGCTTGCGTTGGCATTCCCGCCTGCGCGCCGAATTTCGTTACGGCCAGCGCCGAAGCCGCCGATGCGAAATCGATCGCCTCCGCCAAGTTTCGGCCGGATGCGATGGAAATTGCGAGGCCGGCGTTGAAGCAATCGCCGGCACCGGTCGTGTCCACGACGGGTACCTTGTAACCCGGCACCGTGCGCACCGCGCCATCCTCGGCCAGAAACGCCGAGCCTTTGTCTCCCAGGGTCGTCACAATATGGGACGCCCCCATCTCCCGCATCCGCCGCATCGCCGGCTCCAGCGCTTCGCCTTCCGCGCTTGCTCCGGCGTATCGGCCAAGCTCGGTTCGGTTTGGCGTCAGATAATCGACCAGTCCGAACAGCTCTTCCGGGAGCGGCTTGGCCGGCGCGGGATTCAGGACGACCGGCTTGCCCAAGGATTTCGCTTTGCGTGCGGCGTATAATACGGTGTCCGCCGGAATCTCCAACTGCAAGAGCACGATATCGGCCTCCCGCAGCTTGTCCTCGCAGCGGTCAATGTCCTCCGGCCCCACCAGATCATTTGCCCCCGGCACAACGACGATGCTGTTGTCTCCTTCGGAGACATAGATCGAAGCGACGCCGGTCGCCACGCCGGGTACCCGCTTGACTCCCGAGGTATCGATGCCGTCCTCCTCCAGGCTGCGCAGCAGTTCGCTGCCAAACGCGTCTTCGCCAACGGCACCGATCATGGCCGTTTCCGCGCCCATCCGGGCCGCCGCCACCGCCTGATTGGCGCCTTTGCCGCCGGGAATGAACCGGATGCGTTCGCCCATGATCGTCTCTCCGACCTTCGGGTAGCTTGGTGTTTCCACCACCAAATCCATATTTAAACTTCCGATAACGACAAGCTTGGGTTTATTCATGGACGGCTCTCCTCCTTAATGTCGATTCTCTGGCGATAAGCTTCACGTCCAATTCGTACAGCTGGTCCTCTTCCAGCGTGCCTTCGATCTTCTTGATCAGCAGGCGGGAAATGAGCGCTCCCATGTCATAAATAGGCTGGGCGATCGTCGTAAGCTCCGGCGTGGTGATTTCAGTCGTCTGAATACCGTCGAAGCCGCATACGGCCACTTGCTCTCCTACCCGGATACCCATTTGACTGAGCGCCTTGAGCGCCCCGATGGCCATCAGGTCGTTGCCGGCGAAAATCCCGTCGATATCGGGATGCCGCTTCAGCAGCCGCTCCGTCGCCTTCATGCCTTCGGCGATCCGAAAGTTCGCCGGCTCCAGCAGCGTTGGCGTGTACCAATCGAAATCCTGCACCGATTGTTCAAATCCGATAAGCCGCTCTTTCCCGGTAATCAACTGCTGAGGACCGTAAATATGGGCGATTTTGCGGCAGCCTACTTCAAGCAGATGCTGAACCGCCATCATGGCGCCTTCGCGGTTTTTCGAGCGGACGATGCTAAAATTCTCTTCATCCGGCCCGCGGTCCAGGCATACGAACGGAATACCCAGCTTCGTCAACATATCCGCGTCGTCATGTCCGAAGGTATTGGAGGCGAAAATGATGCCGTCGATATATTTCTGCTTCAACGTTTCGATGTACCGCTTCTCTTTGCCGCCCTGATCATCCGAATTGCCGATGATAACCGTATATCCGTAAGTCGTCGCTACATCTTCCACCGCCCGCGCCAAGTCGGAAAAGAAAAGGTTCGAAATATCGGGCAAAATAAGCGCGATGGTGTTGGTCCGCTTTCCTGCGAGCCCCCGGGCTACCTGGTTCGGCATATAATTCAGTTTCTCGACGGCGTTTTTGATCGACTGTTCCGTTTCCGCGTTCACGTATCCGCTTTTGTTGATGAAACGCGATACGGTTGAAACGGAGACCCCCGCCAATTTGGCTACATCACGAATCGTTGCGATGGTAATCCCCTCTTCTCCTGCTATGGTATCGATACCATAGTTTATCCACACAACTAAATTATTCCCTTTATTAGCTTATTGAAATCATATAATTGAATATGGTACCGCTTCCACATGTTCAATATAGCATATTGTTTTCCTAAACGCAATCTACTAAAAATTACTAGAATTCACGATGTTCATCCCGCCGGCCCGAACGCAAAAAAGCCTTCAAACCGCCCATACGGGCGCATTGAAGACCTTTTGAGTCTTGCAACTTTATTCAAAACAAATCAAGATGCATTGAGTATCATCCATAACTGCCATTTTGCGGCGATTTGTACGCACGGTAATTGTACATGGCGGATACGCCTGAACTCACCTGCCAAAAAGACTTGGCTGACGGAACCCGGCTATTGCAATTTAAACACGTTCGTCAAACCGTTCATATTTTCCGACAGCTCTACCAGTTCGCCGGAGGTTTTATCGATGCGGGTAAACAGTTTCTCCTGGGTGCTCAGTTTGTCCTGAATTTCGCTCGAGACATGAAGACCGGATTTAATCGTATGGTTGATATCCTCCAGCGTAGCCGTCATCTCTTCCAGGGAAGCGGCCTGCGTGGTCACGCCTTCCGAGATATCCGTCAGCATGTCGAACGTGCTTTCCATGTTGTCGATAATGTTGTCGATGCTAACCTTCACATTATTGGACTGAAGAACGCCAAGCCGAACTTTGCCCTCCGTAGCGCTAACCGCCGAAACGACGTTTTCGGTCCGAACGCTCATATCCTGAACCAGGCTGACGATGCCTTCCAGGGAAGAGCCCGTATCTTCGGCGAGCTTGCGGATTTGACCGGCGACGACGGCGAAGCCGCGTCCTTCCTCGCCGGCCCGAGCCGCTTCAATGGCCGCGTTTAAGGCGAGCAGGTTGGTTTGATCGGAAATTTGCTTGATGATATGCACGATTTCCGTAATTTTCTTGCTTTGCTCTTCAAGAGCAAGCACTTCGTCGCTGACGTTCTTGGTGCTTGCCGCCAGGGCGTCGATCACGCCGACAATCGAATCCACGGAGCCTTTGCCGTCTTCGGCGGATTCCTTCACGGATTGGGCATACTCGGAGATTTTGCCGGCCCGCTCGGCGGTGACCTGCGATTGCTCGGTAATCCCGGAGAGCGCAATGGAGGTCTGCTGCAGGCTTTCCGCGTTTTGATTGAAGCTCCATAACAAGCCTTTGACCCCCTCGGTAATTTCATGTACCTGAGTATTGGCTTGCTCGATAATTTGGTTCAAGTCCTCGGAGGATAGCGTAACCTTCCGCGAGGAAGCTTGGATCGTGGAAATTAAGTTTTTCAGATTGTCTCTGGCTTTAAGAAGGGAACGGATCATCTGTCCGGCTTCCCCTTGCTGAATAGCATCGATTTGCAGCGTCAAATTATTGTCGGCCATCGAATCCGCGAGCTTGATCCCCTTCTTCAAAGGCCTAATGATCAAGGCTTCGGAAATCAGCGCGGCGAACACCTCGAAAATGATAAAGATCACGAAGGATCTAATCAGCACCTCAGCCGACATGATTTGAAAAAAGTCGTGATATTGGCTGTAAGAAAGACTGACAATTACAGCCGCGTTGGAGACGAAAATGGCTAAAAATACCAGTATCATGATACGGGTACGGATGGAAACGTTCTTGACTTTGTTCATGCCCTCTACCACCTGTTCTCTATTGATATAAGTGTAAAATACGAATCGATAAGATAGATTATAAGTTTCCGGTTTCCACCATGTCAAATTTTGTCGACACCTTATCCCGTGGGGGTGAAATCGGATTCATCATAGAAACGAATGGCAATTTCAGGTACAATGGGATTTGTTATCCTGATTCACAAAAACGGAGGTTTTTTTCATGGTGAATGTAAAAGGGAAATGGGCGCTGATCACCGGGGCCAGCCGGGGAATCGGCTATCAAACGGCGGTGTTTATGGCGCGTCAAGGATGCAACCTGATTCTGCACAGCAGAAATCTCGAACATACGAAAACAATGGAACAGGAGATCCGCGACCTCGGTGTCCAGGTATATTCCGTACAAGCCATGCTGGACAAGCAGGAAGAAGTGGTCGCCATGCTGGACGCCATCGAAGCCAAAGGAACCGCGGTCGACATCGTGTTTAACAATGCGGCCGTTCAAATCGCTTACCGTACCGATTACTGGAAAACGCCGGTGGAGGATTTCGAACGAAGTTTCCAAATCAACTTCATCTCTGTCGTAACGATCTGCAACCGCTTGATCCCCTCGATGATCGGACGCGGCTTCGGGCGTGTCATCAATACGACCAGCGGGATCAAAAACGAGCCCGAGCAGGCCGGTTACGCCGCCAGCAAAGCCGCTCTCGACAAATTCACGAAGGACCTGTCCTCCAGAGTTAACGGAACGGGTGTCATTCTGAGCCTGGCCGATCCCGGATGGTGCCGGACCGATCTTGGCGGCCCACAGGCGCCGAACTCGGTGGAGAGCGTGCTGCCCGGCATTGCGGTCGGAGCTTTTGTGAACGATCAAAAAAGCGGCCGCTGCCTGAACGCGCAGGAATTCGCCGGGCTTACACTTGAAGAAGCCGTAGCAAAAGCGGAAGCCCAGGAGCCGATTCCTTACGTCATTTAAGATTGTCCCGAGTAACCCACGCCTCACTCGCGCTTCATGCGCGAATGGGGCGTTTTTCTTTTTGGCAACAATAAAAACATAATAATAATCGATACTTTTTTATTGTAAAACGATAAATTATATGTTAAATTCAAAATTGAAAATACACTAAATGAGGTGCGTTTGATGAAACGGGGAACAACTCTTTTTTTAAAGCTAACAGTTTTTCTTATTGCCATTCCGGTTCTGGCTATGTGTATCTTGGGGTTACCCGCGATAGCAAACGATTCGGCTGGGCATTATCCGGTCGTTTGGCTTTACTCCTTTTTAATTGGCGCTTATGCGGCGGCGATTCCGTATTTTATTGCGCTGTACCAAGCTTTCAAGCTGTTGATCTATATCGACAGAAATGACGCGTTCTCGGAATTATCCGTAAAAGCATTAAAGAATATAAAATACTGCGGAGCCGCAATCAGTATCCTGTTTGTGGCAGTCATGCCGCTTCTTTATTTCGTTGCGGAGGATGAAGACGCTCCGGGCATCATCGTGATCGGATTGGTCGTTATTTTCGCCTCTATTGTGATTGCGGCCTTTGCCGCGCTTCTTCAAAAGCTGCTGAAAAATGCTATAGATATAAAATCCGAAAACGATTTGACGGTCTGAGGTGGGAATTATGGCGATTATCATCAATATCGATGTGATGCTGGCGAAAAGGAAAATGAGCGTAACCGAGTTGTCGGAGAGGGTCGGAATAACCATGGCCAACCTTTCTGTGCTAAAAAACGGAAAAGCAAAAGCCATCCGGTTCTCGACCCTAGAGGCCATTTGCAAAGCGCTGGAATGCCAACCGGGGGATATTTTGGAGTATCGGCCGGAAGAGGAGGTTTGAATAGCGCAGAAAAAGCCTGCCAGATCGCTTCCAGGTACCGGATCGACTTCGAGGATTGGATTTGCGTTAGAACAAATGGTTCAGTTTTCTCTGGTTTTCTCTGGTTTTCTCTGGTTTTCTCTGGTTTTCTCTGGTTTTCTCTGGTCTGGTCCGCTCTACTCTGGTCAACGACGTCCCGAAACACCGCATCCCTCCGACATTTAAAATAGCGGTCTTAAATGGCCTTATTTCCACTGGGGAACCCCATTCTGAATGAATAGCGCCATTTTATGGCCTTATTTCTTCAGAACAGCTCCTTTTCCCCTCGGTTTTGGGCTTTGTGCCGAAAATAGGGCCATTTTGTACCGCTATTTTCAGGAAAATGCGGTTTCGAAGTGAAATAAGGCCATTTTATGCCGCTATTCGAAAAATCGCTGTTTATTGTTGATTGCAGGCCAGGACGGCCTTGCTGGCGGCAGGCGCGTTTTACAACGCTAGAACGCCATATTATATTTTTGAACGATCTTGTCGATCACCGGTTTGATTAAGGAGTCGTCGACCAGGGATCGCTTGTCCGGCAGGAACAGCTGCAGCTTTTTGAAGTGGTAATAATCATAAAGGACCTGCTCGATGGATACCTGGTTCCGCAGTAAATATTTCACGTCGAGAAGCTCGCGCAGCAGCACGTCATCCTGAAGGACGATAAACTTCTCGTTGACCGGACTGAAAATGCCTCGTTCTATCCCTTCCCGGTAAAATTCCGCCGCCTGCTGTTCCCGCACGGATAATGCGTTTCTCAGCCGATTGTATTGCTCGGGATAATAAGCCTGGAGCTCTCGCAGCAAAATATCCGTAACGGACCGGACCAACAGGGCGGACTGCTCGAACAGCTGCTGAAACCGGATTCCGAACACGGCATCCCCCATATCCTCCGTCGTCTGCAGCACGAATTCGCCGAAATATTCGACATACGTGTCCATAAGCCCTTCGACGACTTCATCCTTGGAGGAAAAATACTTATACATGGTGGCGCGGCTAACATCCATATGCTTCGCGATTTCATCCATCTTCATATTTTGAAAGCCCTCTTTGATGACGACGGCATTGAGCTTTTTCAGCATTTTGGCTCTCGACGCGCTCAGATGATCCGGTATTTCCTTCATTTGACCGACCTCCCTATTACTTCTCTTTATTATACATGAAAAAATCAAATAAAAAACACACATATTACATTATAGACAAAATACATATTTTTTGTTTACTTTGCATCAAGTTGGTGTTATCCTCTTATCGAAAGCCGGTTCGGCGAGTGCGCACCCGAATCCGGCCAATCCGATTGTCAGAAAGAGGGATTTTCTTTGAAATTAAGCGCCAAAATCGCTTTACTCAGCTGCTGCGTCATCGTTACGTTTGCCAACATGCTTGCTGCTCCAGCCGTGAAATTGCTCGGGAACGAGTTCCCCGGCACAAGTTCGCTGCTGATTCAGTGGGTTGTCACATTGTCTTCCTTGTTTATTTTGCCGACCTTGTTTTTGGCCGGGCCTTTATCGCGAAGATTCTCGCGCAAGCACATCATTATCGCGGGACTCATCATATATCTAGTTGGCGGCGTGGGACCCGCCTTCATGAATTCGGTTCCCCGGATTCTCGTTTTTCGAGCTATTCTTGGGCTGGGGATCGGCATCGTCGCTCCAACGTACAACTCGCTGATTGCGGAAAATTTCCAGGGGCAGGAGCGTTCAAGAATGAACGGGCTGGTTTCCGCGATCAACGGCCTTTTCGGAGCCGTGTTCATGGCTTTGGGCGGGTTCATCGCCTCCTACGGCTGGAGAAACGTATTTCTGATGTACGCTTATGCCGTTGTGCTGCTCCTGCTGGTATCGTTCCTTATGCCGAAATTCCCGCCGGTACAAGGCGGCAAGCAAAGACAGGATACTCGCTTTGCTAAAATACCGCCTTTCTTCTATGCCGTAGCGCTCGCAGGCGGACTTCACGTCTTGTTGTTCTATACGATTCCGGCCAATTTGTCTCTGTATTTGTCGGAGACCGGCATCGGAACGGCATCCACCGTCGGATTTTTGACCGCGCTGGCTTTGATCGGATGCTTTATTTCCGGCCTCTATGTGACTCGATTAAGCGGGCTCATGAAGAAAGGACTGGTTCCTTTCGCGCTGGCGCTCTACGGAGCGGGGTTCCTGCTCGAAAGCCAGGCCCATGCCGTTTGGATGATGGCGTTATCCATCGTTCTCATCGGCTTTGCACAGGGCGTTTTATTCACCTTGTCCTTCAATAAAACGGCGGAAATTGTGCCTAGAGAACGGATGACCGCCGCCGTATCCATACTGCTGGCCTGCATCTATTTGTTCCAGTTCTTCTGCCCATTGTTCCTGGAAGGCATTCAGTCCCTCTTCGGGTTCGCCACCAACCGGGGAACCTATCTGGTCCTGGCCGTGGGAACGGGATTGGCCGCCATTGCGTTTCTGTTCAGGCTTGGCGGCAGTAAAGCCGCCGCGCCGCTTCATGTTTCGGATACGGCAAGCGGTAACGCGGAATAAACCTGCCCTCAGGCGGGCAAGCCTTCGCCGTTTCGCAGCATATCCATCAAAACCTCCATCGCTTTCGTATAAAAAGGGGTTGCCTGCGTGGCCAGAGAAAATTTGCGGATAAAAGGGAAGCCTTTGATCTTCAGCGTTTTCAAGGTCCCGAGGGCGACCTCTTTTCTTACCGTCCACTGGGACAGCAAGCTGATCCCAAGCCCGGCCTCCACCGATTCCTTGATGATCTGCGTGCTGCCGAACTCCATGATTTTGCGGGGATGAATGCCGTGTTCGTTGAACATTTTATCGACCGCTTCCCGGGTTCCCGAGCCGGACTCGCGGACGATCCATGTCTCTTCCTCCAGATCCGCAATTTCAATCGGGGTTTGATCGCCATAACGATGACTCGCGGGAGCAATGATCCACATGGCGTCATCGGCGATCGGTTCGATATGCAGCTTTTCATGCTGAAGCTCCCCTTCAATGACTCCGAGATCAAGCCGTTTCCCCGCAAGCAGTTCCTCGATTTCCTTCGTATTGCCGATCGTGATGGTCGGCCGGATATTCGGATACCGTTTCATGGCCTCGGCAATGATGTGCGGAAGCACGTACTCCCCATACGAATAACTTGCGCCGATCGCGATCTCCCCGCTTGCCGAATGCTTCATATCCTCAATCAAATAATTCATCCGGCCGTATAGTCCGAGTATCTCTCGGGCGTGATGATACACGATTTCCCCGGCTTTGTTCAGCCGGACATATTTATTGCTCCGTTCCAGCAGCTTCGTCCCCATCAACCGTTCCAGCGATTGAATATATTGGCTCACCGCCGGCTGGGTCATGTGCAAAAACTCCGCCGCTCTCGTAAAGTTTCCTTTCTCCGCTACGGCGACAAACACGCGCAAACCCGGGTCCATGTAAAATCCCCTCCATTTTAAACGTATTGTTGACACTAATTCATAACTAATTACTTATGACAATTATTATAATGATTTATTTTACTTATGATTAAACCCGATTTATGCTGTGAATGCAAATCATTCGGAGGTGATCTTATGGCTGCCGAAGCCAGAAATACAGAAACAGAATCTAGAAATGCGCCAAATCCATCCGGCAACCCGCCGGGAGCAAAAACCATCCAAGTCAAAAAAGTTCATGCCGCCCTATTCAAAGGAATCGGCTTTACGTTTATCATTGCGCTGCTTGGATACGGGCTGGCATATGTGCCCGGGTTCGACCGCGCCGGTCAGTTGGCCTGCTCGATTATCCTGGCGGTCATTTACCGCCAAATTTGGGGCTACCCGGAGAAGCTTCGCGCCGGAATCCAATTTTCGGGCAAAAAATTGCTGCGCCTTGCCATCATTTTGTTCGGGCTGAAGCTGAATATTGACGTGGTTCTGCATCAGGGGCTAGGCCTGCTCGTCCGCGACGCGGCGACGATCGGTTTTGCCATCGGCGTCACGATGCTGCTGGCCAAATGGCTCCGCGCCGACGTGCCGCTCAGCCTACTGCTTGGCATCGGGACGGGGATTTGCGGCGCGGCCGCGATCGCCGCCGTCTCCCCGATCCTCAAGGCCAAAGAAGAAGACACGGCCATGGGCGCCGGAATCATCGCGCTGGTGGGCACAGTGTTTGCCGTCGCCTACACGCTGATTCGGCCGTTGATCCCTTTGTCGGCCTTGCAGTACGGGATGTGGACCGGCGTAAGCCTGCATGAAATCGCCCACGTAGCGCTCGCGGCAGCTCCGGCCGGACAGGACGCGCTCGCCGTAGGCCTGCTGGCAAAGCTCGGACGCGTATTTTTGCTCGTTCCGTTCAGTTTTATTTTAATGTGCCTCGTTAACCGTAAAGCAAAGCGTAAGGGCGAAGCCGAACAAGGCGCCAAAATCGAATTTCCGTGGTTTTTGATCGGATTCATCGTCATGAGCCTGCTGGGAAGTTATCTTGTCGGAAGCTACATCGTCGTCCCTGCGGGAGTCATGAACGGTATTGCCAAGGTTACCACGTTTGTGCTCACGATGGCCATGGTTGGCCTCGGCCTGAACGTGAACCTGAAAGAGCTCCGCTCCAAAGCGCTGCGTCCGCTTGCCGCCATGCTGATAACCTCGATTCTGCTCTCAACGTTGACCATGATCTCCTTGGCATAGAGAACATCTATATAATCATCAATATTTATAGATGTTATTTAACACAAAACCGGATAGCCGTTCATATCGGAATGACATACCTGGCTTACTCTGATATTAAAGAAAATCAAAAACCAGGAGGGTGTCCGATTTGAT
Organism: Paenibacillus terrisolis; assembly: GCF_056171975.1. Taxonomy (NCBI): domain Bacteria; kingdom Bacillati; phylum Bacillota; class Bacilli; order Caryophanales; family Paenibacillaceae; genus Paenibacillus; species Paenibacillus terrisolis. The sequence continues at coordinate 226,733 of NZ_JBKFGG010000016.1, forward strand.
CAAACAACGAAACCGATGGCTGATGATTTTGGCCGTATTGATGCTGTCTTTCTCCCTTGCCGCCTGCGGAAACAACGCGGCAAACAACGGATCCGCGAATTCAGGCAACAACGGATCCGGTACGAATGGCTCCGCGCCCGCTAACGCCAGTGGAAATACTGCAGGAGACGCTTCGGCAGCAGCCGGAAATAAGGCGGAAACGGAAGCCGAGGCGGATCAACCAAAATCCGATGAACCGCTTGTTGTTTACCTGAACGATTTTGACGAAATCATCAAACCTCTATTTGAAGAAGCAACCGGCTACAAGCTGGAACTCGTAACCGGCAACGGAGCGGAGCTCGCCTCCCGCATTGAAGCCGAAAAAGCAAATCCGCACTGGGATGTCGTCTGGATGGATTCGATGCCAACCATCGACCAAATGGGCAAAAACGGTGATCTGCTTACGGATTGGACGCCAAGCAATGCCGGCAATCTGACCGATTTCGCAAACTCCGTCGTACCGGCTAACCACTCCTATTATCCGACCGGCGCTCACGCCGCTTCTGTCATCATTTACAACACGGACGCATACAGCGCCGATAAAGCGCCGAAAACATGGGCGGATCTGACCGATCCGAAATTCAAAGGCGCCGTGGGCATGGCCGATCCCGCCGTGGCCGCACCAGCTTATCCGTTCGTCGCTTGGTTTTTCCAAAATCAAGGCATGGACGCGGGCAAGCAGTACTTTGACAGCCTGATGAAGAACGGCATGCATGTTTATCCGAAAAATCCGAACGTGGCCAAAGCCTTGACCGGCGGAGAAATCAAAGCGGCCGCCCTGCAAGAAAGCAACGCATACACGCTCAAAAATGACGGCGCTCCGGTAGATATCATCTGGCCGGCGGAAGGTTCGCCAGCTTCGGTTCGCGTAGCCGCCATTCAGAAAAACTCGCCGCATATGGATGCCGCCAAAGCGTTCGTGGAGTTCCTGCTTGATCCGAAAACCCAGCAAGCGCTGATCGACAAAGGGGAAGAAAGCTATTTCGAGCCTTCCGCCAAAGGCGTAACGCCGAAACCGGATCGTGCCAAGGATGCCAAGCTGGTCGTAGCCGAAGCCGGTTGGGCCGGCGAGCATGAAGGTGAAATCAAGCAATGGTTTGCCGATAAAGCGGTGAAATAACAAAGATGTCCAAAATATTCGCTTATGGAAACAGGACTGGCTGGTTTGTACTAGCCGTCCTGTTCCTCCTTATTTTGCTGCCGCTGGCAGCCGTCGTGATTCAAGTGGCGCTTCCGGGAATATTTTTCGGCAAGTTCGAGTGGGGAGATCTCGCCCTGCTTCTTGATGTTTTCCGGCGGCCGCTCTGGTTCGTCTCCCTCAAAAACTCCCTGTTGCTCGGCATCGGCACCACCATCTTCGGAACCATCGTCGGTGGTGGGCTTGCCATGGTCCGATCGCGGTGGTCTTTTCCCACGGCAAGACTGCTTGATCTTACCGTATGGCTGCTGATCATTACACCGTCGTTCATTCTTGCGCAGGGCTGGGTCATGTTCGCGTCCGCCGACGGGCTTGCCGCCAAATGGCTGGGACTTTCCGGTCTGCACTCGCTGGTGTTCTCGCCGGGCGGTCTGATCGTCGTCATGACGCTAAGCAAATTTCCGTTCGCCTATCTGACGATCAGCACCGCGCTTGAATGGAAGCTCGATCGCTTAAGTGAGGCAGCCCGGATGTCCGGTGCCTCTCCTTGGACGGTCCTTCGTACCGTCGAAATTCCACTGCTGCTGCCGGCCATTTGCTCCGGCGCCATGCTCGTGTTCATGGATACGGTGGGGGACTTCGGTCTTCCGGCTTCGATCGCCACGGTTTTCCGGTTTCCGACTCTGCCCTATTCGATCTATTCCGCGCTGTACACCTCGCCGATCCGGTTCGATATGGCGGGAGCGCTGTCGTTTTATCTCGTCTTGCTTATCGCGCTTGCCATGAGCGTTCAATTATACGCCATGCGCAAGGCACGGTTTGATTTCCTGTCTTCAAGGGCTACGCGAAGCGTTGCCAAACGACCGACCAAAGGCGTATACGCGTTTACGGCCGTCAATCTCGTCTTCGTAGCCATCGTGATCGGCATTCCGCTGGGCGCGAACCTGCTGATGTCCGTGACCGAATCGTATTTCGGCAAAACCCGGTTAACGCTGCAGTACTATCGTCAGGTGTTCAGCGGCGAGGGAGCGCTGCTTAGCGGCTTGCTTCATTCGCTCGAAATCGCCGCGGTCGCGGCCTGCATCGGGCTCGTCGCCGGATTCTTGGTCGCTTATGTTCTCACCTATTCACAGTTCAAGCTGCGTAAGGCGATTGACGTCATTTCCCTTGTCTCGCTTGCCGTTCCCGGCATCGTTCTCGGCATCGGCTATATTTTCATCTGGAACCAGCCTTGGCTGGAGCATGTCGGACTGCTGCTGTACGGGACGCCGTGGATCCTAATCCTGGCCAGTGTGGCGGGAGCCATCCCCGTGATCGCCCGGGTGATCACCGGATCAATGGCCAAAGTGCCGGGGCAATTGTTGTCCGCCGCGCAAATGCAGGGGGCCGGTTTCACCACACGGATCACGACCGTTCTCGTTCCGTTGATACGCGGGGCTCTATTGTCCGCCGGACTCGCCGCCTTCGGGGCCAGCGTGTTCGATCTGGCGATCGCCTCCATCCTGTATCCGCCCAATTTCATGACCTTGCCCGTCGTGATCAACAAAGCCTTCGAGGACTTGGATTTTGGGTTTGCCGCGGCGGCTACCTTGACCGGCGGCGGCCTGGTCATCATCATTATTTGGCTGGTTGAACTTATGTTTAAGCGAAGCCGGAACATTACGGGAGGAACCACGATATGAATCCAATACTAGAAGTCGAGGGGCTCGGCAAAGCTTACGGCTCCTTCACCGCGCTGCACGAAATCAGCTTTGCCGTACAGCCGGGCGAAATCATCAGCGTCCTCGGCCCTTCCGGCTGCGGCAAGTCAACGCTGCTGCAGCTTATTGGGGGGCTGCAGCAGCCGGACCGCGGCGAAATCCGGCTCCGCGGGCAAAGTATCGCAACGGCTTCCCGCTCGCTTCCGCCGGAAAAACGGCGCATCAGCATGGTGTTTCAGGATTATGCGTTATGGCCTCATATGAATGTGTTCGACAACATTTCTTACGGACTTCGCCTGCAAAAAACGCCCGCCGACGCCGTTCGGCAGCGGGTTGCCGAGCTGGTCTCCCTCCTGCATCTGGAGGGACTAGAATACCGCCTGCCGCCGCAATTGTCGGGCGGCCAGCAGCAGCGCGTCGCCATCGCCCGCGCGCTTGCGACCAAGCCGGACCTGCTGCTGCTCGACGAGCCGCTGTCCAATCTCGACATGCGCCTGCGGATCGAAATGCGGGCGGAAATGGCCTATTTGCTCCGTCAGCTCGGCACCACGGTGTTCCATGTTACGCATGATCCCGAGGAGGCCTTCGCCATGGCCGACCGGCTGATGATCATGCGGGCGGGCGCCGTCGACCAGATCGACCTGCCGCAAAACTGCTACCGGCTGCCGGCGACCCGTTCGGCGGCCATGCTGCTCGGCGCAGGCAACCGCCTCGCAGGCGAACGGGCCCGCTTGCGGGATGGCGGCAGCGCCATCCGCGTCGGCGACGCCGTCCTGCGCGGCGTGGAGCCGGCCGGGGAAGCCGGCGGCGCCGCAACGGCAAGCGCGCCGAGCGCTGCAGACGCGGCGGAGCTGCTGTGCCGGCCGGACGCGCTCGCCTGGCTCGGGGCGGACGCCGCCGCCACGCCTGATGGCGCGCGGACGAGTGCCGCCCGCGCGGAATCGGCCGCCGCGCTGGAGCCCGGCACAGCCGGCGGCGTTTCCGCAGCCACCCGCGATGCCGCCAGCAGCGCCGAGGGTACCGCCGCTTTTAGCGCTTCCGGTGCCCCCGGCGCCAGCGTCGCCGCAGCCAACCTGCTGCAAGTGCAGATTCTGCATAGCATTTTTGAAGGCAATCACTGGCGCGTGCTGGCCCATACCGAGGACCGGCAGCCCGTTTCTTTTTTGCATCATTCCCAGCTCGAAGCGGGGATACGGGGAAATTTGAGCTTCGCAGCCTCCGACGCCTATCTGTATCCCGTCGACAATGAAAGGTAGATCAATATGGCACGTCTCTTTGTCATTTCCGACATCCATGGACATACAAAAGGAGCCCGGCAGCTGCTGGACTTGGCCGGGTATTCGCCCGACACCGATAGACTTATCCTGCTCGGCGATTTTATGGACACCGAGCCGGTCACCTGGGACGCCCTCGAAGATGCCCGTACCCTTACCCGCCAAGGCGCTATTGCGATCGCGGGCAATACGGAGCTCTCGCTGCTGAAGTCGGCGATCCAAAAAAAGCTTCAAGAAGACGCGCCTTTCGCAGATCGCTCCGCTGATTTGGATTTCATTCGAGGGCTGCCGCTTTACAAGCAGCTTGACTCCTATCTGTTCGTACATGCGGGCCTGAAGCCGGGAGTTCCGCTCCACCGCCAATCGGTGGCGGATATGACGACCATCCGCCAGGAATTCTGGAACAGCGACGAACGGCTGCCGTATCAGCAGATCATTTTTGGCCATACGCCAACCCAAAGAATGGGTGCCGAACCCGGGGAGCTGTGGTTTGGGCCCGGCAAGCTCGGCATCGACACCGGAGCAAAACACGGCCTTCGGCTCACCCTCGTGGAATTGACCGATCAATTGACTTATTCTTGTTCGACCGATCCGGCTAACCTTTACAAAGATATCCGCCGGTCGGCCTTTCAGCTCATTCCGGCAGCCGGCAGCCCTAGCCCCGGGCTGCTGCGGCCGCAGCAAAACTAGATGTAACGGGCTAAGGGGCCAGACCATTCACCGAGAGCTGGGTCAAGTTCAGGCAGACCGGATGAGATGCGGCTCCATAACGGAGACTGCCAGCCACGACGGGATTGGAACCCAAGAAGGCTAACTGATTGGCATCCAAACCAAATTAACTCCAAATCATCCCGTTAATTCAGCCGTAACCGGGTCTAACACACTAACTAACTCCATTTCCTCCAGCTAAATTAGC